>QGVH01000003.1 GCA_003242735.1 bacterium
AGTACTCGCCCGGCCTGAACATCGACTTCTGGGTCCTCGGGCTCCAGGTGCTGGGCGTCGCCTCCATCATGGGTGGGATCAACTTCATCACCACCATCATCAACCTGCGCGCGCCGGGCATGCGGCTCATGCGCATGCCGCTGTTCACCTGGATGGCGCTCGTGGTCAGCTTCCTGCTGATCACGGCGCTGCCCGTGTTCGCCGTCGCGCTGTTCTTCCTCACGTTCGACCGGTTCTGGGGCACGAAGTTCTTCGTCACGAGCGCCGGCGGCGACCCGATCCTGTGGCAGCACTTGTTCTGGCTGTTCGGGCACCCCGAGGTCTACATCCTGATCCTGCCGGCGTTCGGGATCATCTCCGACGTGCTCCCGGCCTTCACCCGTAAGCCGCTCTTCGGCTACGCCATCATGGTCTACTCCGGGATCCTGATCGGCTTCATCGGGTGGGGCGTTTGGGCGCACCACATGTTCGCCACGGGACTCGGCCCGGTCGCGGACGCGTTCTTCGCTGCCGCCACGATGATCATCGCGATCCCGACGGGCGTGAAGATCTTCAACTGGCTGGCCACGATGTGGGGTGGCTCGCTGCGGTTCGACACGCCGATGCTCTTCTGCATCGCGCTGGTCGGGATGTTCACGATCGGCGGCATCTCCGGCGTGCACCACGCCACGGCGCCGGCCAACCTCCAGCAGACGGACACGTACTACGTCGTCGCGCACTTCCACTACGTGCTCGTCGGCGGGCTGATCATGGGCGTCTTCGCCGGCCTGTACTTCTGGCTGCCGAAGGTGACCGGCCGGATGCTGGACGAGCGGCTCGGCAAGTTGCACTTCTGGCTGACCGTGATCGGGGTGAACCTCACGTTCTTCCCGATGCACTTCGCCGGCCTGCTGGGCATGCCGCGGCGCATCTTCACCTACTCGAGCGAGTTGAACCTCGGCTCGATCAACATGGTGATCACGATCGGCGGCATCATCACGGCCATCGCCACGATGATCTTCGTGTACAACCTGTGGCGGAGTCTGCGCCACGGCGCCCCGGCGGGCGACAACCCCTGGAACGCGCACACGCTGGAGTGGGCCACCACGTCGCCGCCGCCGGAGTACAACTTCGGCCGGATCCCGGAGATCCGCAGCCGTGAGCCGATGTGGGACCACCCCGAGGAGATGATCGCGGCGGCGCAGCACGTGCCCGAGAAGCCGATCCACATGCCGTCGCCGTCCTACTGGCCGATCTTCACGGCGTTCGGCATCACGCTGACGGCCGCGCTGTTCCTGACCAAGATCTGGTGGACGCCGCTCCTGGGTCTGCTGTGGACGGCGGTGGGTGTCGTCAACTGGGCGTTCGAACCACTGGAGCGCTGAACCGTGGAGCACGCAGCCACGCACGAGACCGCGACCGGGCTGCCGACCTGGAAGCTCGGATTCTGGACGTTCATCGGATCCGAGACGCTGTTCTTTGGCTCGCTCATCTCGACCTACATGGTCTACAAGGGGGCGAGCGTCGTCGGCCCGTATCCGCATGAGATCCTGAACATCCCGCTCACCACGATCAGCACCTTCGTGCTGCTGATGAGCAGCTTCGCCATGGTGCTGGCGCTGGCGGGCGTGCAGCAGGGCAACCGCAAGCAGGCGCTGATCTGGCTCGCGATGACCGCCGGGCTCGGCGCCACGTTCCTGGCATTCCAGGCCTACGAGTTCACCGAGTTCTACCGTCACGGGCTGACGCTCTCGACGAACCTGTTCGGCTCGACGTTCTTCATCCTGACCGGGTTCCACGGAGCGCACGTCACGGTGGGCGTGATCTGGCTGACGATCCTCTGGGTCATGGCCCTGCGCGGCCGGCTCGGCCCGGGTGACGCGCTCAAGGTCGAGGTCGCGGGCCTGTACTGGCACTTCGTGGACGTGGTCTGGATCGCGATCTTCACGCTCGTTTACCTGCTCCAATAGGGGATGGACGCTATGCGAGCAGACGCGGAGGGCTCCGTGGGACAGGAGATCGAGCGCGGCACCCACAGCCACCCGACCTGGAAGACGTACACGATGGTCGCGATCGTGCTCGCGATCATCACGGCTGCCGAGGTCGCGGTCTTCTACGTCCCGTCGCTGGAGGGGGCGCTGGTGCCGATCCTGCTGGCGCTCTCGGCCGCCAAGTTCTCCCTGGTCGTGATGTTCTACATGCACCTGAAGTTCGACAGCAGGATCTTCAGCGGGGTGTTCCTGGCGCCGATGAGTCTGGCCATGGTGGTCATCATCGGGCTGATCCTGCTGTTCAAGGTGCTGCCGCTGTACCGTTGAGGGACACGACCGCCGCGCCTGCGCCCTGCTTGCAGGACGACGGCGCGCCTGCTGGGGGAGCCCGATCTCCACGCCAGCGTGAATGAACGGTACCGAGCCCGGTGGGGTGGCACCCCACCGGGCTCGGTTGTCCTGGGCCGCGCCGCTCTGTCAGGTCCGGGCCGGCCGCGCCGGGTGCGCGGCTCTGGCCGGTGCGGCGAACGTCCATGCGTGCCGGGTGCGCGGCTCTGGTCGGCGCGGCGAACGTCCATGCGCGCCGGGCGCGCGGCTCTGGCCGGCGCGGCGAACGTCCATACTCGCGAGGTCCTACGGCAACGCTCTGGAGCTTCGCTGCCTCCGACGCGGCCAACTTCCAAAGCGCGGAACGGGGCGGCGTTGCGTTGGAACCTTGCCGCGCCCAGCGCAGCAAACTTCCAAGGCGCCGGGGCGAGCGGCGTCGAGTGTGGGACCTTGCCGCGGCCCCGCGGCGAGGGCATGCTGGGTTGCCCGGAGAAGGGCGCGCTGCACGCCCGCGCCCCGGCCGGGGCAGCGATCACTGTTGCAGGAGGCCGCGCCCGTGCCAACAAACCGCGCTGCGCTGCGCGGGCCGCAGCGGCGCCTGCCGCTCCCCCTCGCCCGGGCGGCGTCGAGCGCCGGACCGGGGCGACAACAGCAGCTAGACCGGCCGCTCCAGCGGGTGCTTCCGGTCGCTCAGCAGGCGCCGGAGCGCCGGATGCTCGCGCCACAGGTAGATGCCGACCGCCACGGCGGCGAGGATGTTGGCAGCCGCGATCGCCCACCACGCGATCGCGTCCAGCAGCCACGAGGCGATGAGCGCGATCAGCCCGATGAACAGGGTCTCGAAAGTGACAAAGAGCAGGACGAACGCGAGCAGCAGCGGCGGGTGCTGCTCGGCCTCGACTGCGAGCGCGGCCGCGATCATCCCCGCGACCAGGAATGCGGTTACGTGCAAGAAGGTGTAGCCCAGGATGGTGATGGCGTCGATGCGCACCTGCGCGGCGTGGTTCGCGCCGTAGAACAGCGCCGACCCCAGCGCGGCGGGGGTGAAGAACAAGCGTCCAGCCACTGCGTCGATGATGAAGAACCAGACGGCGACGGTGGCAGCGCCGATGAGACCGGCAATGACGCCCTCGCGGATGATGCGGTGGCTCGCCAGCTTTTCCATCCAGGACTCGCCGGGCGCGGCGTGCAGCAGGCGCAGGCCGGCCATGAGCACCACGCCCGCGATGACATCGCCCGCCAGCACCTGCGGCCAGCCTAGCGCGTCCACCACGTCCACGCCTGTGATGAGCACGCCCGCGTAGAACGCGACGTCGAAGAGCAGGAACCCCAGCACCGCGCCGAGCAGGATGTTCGGCGCAAACCGAATGCGCGGCAGCAGCTCCGCCATCACGATGCCCAGGAGCGTGAAGGCGATGTAGTGCAAGAGTGTGTAGAGCACGACCATCCCGGCGCCGACCCGCACCTGCTCGACGTCGAGCACGACGCTGGCGAGGAAGGCCGGTGTGTGGAAGGGGCGGCCCTGGAGTGTGTCCACGATCAGGAACCACAACGCCAGGGCCGTCGCCGCCAGGATCCCCGCCAGCCCGCCGCGAACCACGGTGCTGCGTGGACGTCGCATGGCTGCCTCCATCTCTCTGGAGGTTCGCGCCTGGGGCCGGGCCCAGTTCCCGGCCCGCCCGGCCGGCCCCGAACCGGGCCGGTCGAGTCAACCGTCGAGCGGGGCGGGGTCGCAGGACGGCCCCGAGAGCGCCGGCAGGGCCGCGAGCGGCGCCCGCCCCGGAACGTGCCTTCGTGCGTCCGTCCTCTCCGGCTCACCCCAGCCGATAGAGGAGCACGTACACCGCGACGCCGGTGACCGACACGTACAGCCACACGGGGAGCGCCCAGCGCGCCACCGTGCGGTGCCGGTCGTACTGGCGTCGCAGCGCGCGCCGCAACGTCACCAGGACCAGCGGGAGCACCAGCGCGGCGAGCACCGCGTGGGAGGCCAGGATCGCGAAATACAGGGTGCGAGCCCAGCCCTGGCCCTGGTACGGTACTGATCCAACCTGCACATGGTAGACCAGATAGGAGACCAGGAACAGCACGGAGACGGCCGCGGCGGTCAGCATGCAGGCGCGGTGTGCGCGGCGTCGTCCCCGCCGGATGGCGATCCAGCCGGCGACCAGCGCGATCGTGCTGGTCGCGTTGAGCGCAGCGTTGAGGTGGGGCAGGTTCGGTACCGCCGAATGGATCAGATCGACCATCTTCATCCAGGCCCGGGGCCGCTCCAGCGGCCCCGCTGGGTCCGCTCGGGGCCCCGCCGGGCGCCGTGGGCGTCGCCACTGCGGGCAGGTGCATACACCGGTACCCGCGCGGCGGGACTCCGGTCCTCGCCCGACGCGTGGCCAAGGGCGGCGACGGGCCGTGTCCCAACGTCTCATCTCGGACAACGCATCGTGGGGGCCGGCACAGCGCCGCCTACGTCGGGATAAAGGTACGGCCGGTCCAGCCGGGGTGTCACCACGGGGTCGCCCGCCGGCTCCCGGCGCCTTGCTTGCGGACGGTGACGCCGCCCCCCCAAGTTCGCCCGGCGAAGAAGACCGCCGTACCCCGGCTTCGGGAATACCTGGGGAAGCACGAGCCGGTTAGGCGCGAGTACGACGAGCTCGAATTCAGGTGCGCATGCGGGTTCGACGAGGCGACGGCCGAGGACCGCGAGGCGTATGCGCAGGCGAATGGCGAGTCCATTCGCCGCATCATCGACCTCGCCCTCGGGGCCGGTGATCGTCGGGACCTGTGAGGCGCGCGTCGCCCGGCGGCCACGGCACGAACGCGATCCGGCTCGCGGCCAGCGAGCCCCGGAACCCCTGAGGTGCGCCGGCCACGAATGGGCGGCGCGTAGCCCACGACAACAACCGGGGGATGTCAATGCCCGAGAAGACCTCGCCGGCAGTCGCTGCGATCGAGAACGAGCTCCGCGGGCTCGGCGATCCGGAGGTGGCCGCCTTCCTGGCGCGCTTCTTCAAGACCGGGCCGGGCGAGTACGGCGAGGGGGATCGCTTCCTCGGGATCCGGGTGCCGGTCCTGCGCAAGCTCGCGCGGAAGCACCAATCGCTCGATCTCTCCGATTGCCATGAGCTGCTGGTCTCGCCCTATCACGAGGCGCGGCTGCTCGCGCTGTTGATCCTCGTCCTCGCCTACGACCGCGGGGACGAGGAGCGGCGCGCGGCGATCTACCGGCTCTACCTGGATCACCTGGCCTACGTCAACAACTGGGACCTGGTGGATTGCTCCGCCGAGCACATTGTCGGCCGGCACCTGGAGAACGCGGACAAGACGATCCTCTCCGAGCTGGCGCGCTCGAGGTCGGTGTGGGAGAGGCGGATCGCGATCATGGCCACGTTCCGCTACGTGAAGGCCGGATCCTTCGAGGAGACGCTGCGCATCGCGGACATGCTGCTCCAGGACCCGCACGACCTCATCCACAAGGCCGTGGGCTGGATGCTGCGGGAGGTGGGCAAGCGGGATCGAGCGGCGGCGGAGGCGTTCCTGCGGCCGCGCTACCGCCGGATGCCGCGCACCATGCTGCGCTACGCGATCGAGAGGTATCCCGAGGAACTGCGCCAGCGATACCTGCGCGGCGAAGTGGAGTCTGGGAGCGAGGCGGCCGCGGGGGCGAGCTCCTGAGCGTCAACGGCTCTCTTCGCCCGGCATTTGTTGGCCTGCGCGAGTTGCGTCGTCGCCGAATGGGGCGCAATGTCGCCGGTCCAGCACGTCGGCGCATGAGCGAACCACGAGGCGGTCGATGCCGGATTGGGAATCGAAAAGGGTGACCGACGAGGAGGCACGCGAGCTGTGGCGCCGGGCTGCCGAGCTGCATGCGGCGGATCACTCCCGGGAGCGCCAGCGGGCGCTCGTGCGGGCTGGCGAGCGCGGCCTCACGCTCGAGGACGTCTCGGCAGCGGCGGAGGGGGCGGGCATCGGTGCGGACTACGTGCGCCTGGCCCTGGCCGAGCGCCAGTTGCCGGACGGGGATGCGATCCGGCGCGACCGCTGGACGGCGCGGTGGCTGCGGCGCGTCGTGGGCGACAGGGACGCGATCCATGTCTCGCGGGTCGTGGACGCGGAGCCGGCGCGCGTGCTCGAAGTGTTTCGCGCCATCGCGGAGCGCCCGCCGTACGACCTGCGGCTCGAGGATGGGATCGGTGAGGACCCGTTGCGCGACGGCGTCCTGATCTACCGCCGGGGTGCGCAAACCGCGTCTGAGTTCGACGGTGCGCTGGAGCTGGCGGATGCCAGGGTGGTCTTCGTCACGGTCCGCGCGGAGGACAGAGGCGCGCGCGTGCGGCTCCACGTGCCGCTCTTCCGCCGCGGCTTGAACCTCGCGGTGGGCGGCGTATCCGCCGGCGTACTCGGGGCCGGCGCGTCCTGGTGCGGCTGGGCGCTGGGCGGGGCGGTAGCCGCGGGGCTCGGTGTGGCGTCGCTGGCTGCGCTGGCGGTGCCCGCGGGCGTCGGCGCCCTTGCGGGCGGTGCCCTCGGGCTCGGCGGCTTCCGCCGGCTCTACCACGGCCTCGTGCGCAGGGCGGAGGTTGCGCTGGGCGGTCTACTCGGCGCCGTGGCGGTCGAGGCGGAGGGCAGGGCGCCGGGTGTACTCCGGGCGCTCGAGCTGGGTGGCGCCGCCGGCCGGCAGCGGTCTGGCGAGGCCGAAGGCCGCGAGTGATGGCATCTCGGCCCTGGTAACAGGACCGGCCTGTGCGCGAATCGCGCGCACAGACCGGCGTCACGCTTTCTCGGCCAGACCCCCCGTTCCCCGGTGACCGGGCGGTGCGGGGACGACGCAGGCCTCAGAGCTTCACCAGCTCCACGCGCCGGTTGGCCTGGCGACCCTCCGGGGTGTCGTTGTCGCCCACCGGCTTCGTGTCGCCGAAGCCCTGGGTCTCCAGGCGGCCGGCGTCGATCCCGTGCTTCGTCGCCAGGTAGTCCTTGACCGCGGCGGCCCGCTTCTCCGAGAGGACCAGGTTGGACTGCGGGTTGCCGGTGCTGTCCGTGTGGCCCTCGATGCGGATCCGGAGGTCGGGGTGCGCCTTCAGCATGTCGGCGATCTCCTCGAGCGTCGGCGTGCTCTCCGGCCGCAGGCGGTCCGAGCCCGTGTCGAAGTAGATCCCCTGCGTGGCGACGCGGCCGTCCGCCACCAGCGCGTCGTACAGCGTCTGGCCGCCCGCCATGATGCGCAGGTCTGCGATCATGCGCGGACTCTCGGCGCTCCATCCGTTCATGACGACGCGGATGCGGTTCGAGCGGCCCATCTTGAGGTTGGGCGCGTTGAGCGCGCGGTGCTCGTCGGCGTAGAGCTTCAGGTAGTCGCCATCCACGGCGATCCGGATGCGCGCCGGCCGCTCCTCGGTGTTGACCTTGAACCCGCCCCGGGGCTCGACTCCGCCCGCGCGGGCCCAGGCCGACGATTCGTCGATGTAGAGGACGCCTTCGCCGTTCTCGCCCCAGCTCATCTCCAGCGGGTTCCCGCTGCCGACGACGTCGAACTCGATGGTGAAGCGCTCGGGGAGCACCTCGGGGAGCTCGATGTAGAACTCGCCATCGCCCGCGTCGCTCAGCCAGCGTCGGCCCTGCCACTCGACGACCTGCATGCTCCCGGCGCGGAACTCGAGGCGGCGGGGGAAGTTGCCGACGCGGTCGTTGGCGAAGTCGTCCACGAAGAGGACGCGGTCCCCGGGGACGAAGTCGAAGTTCGCCCAGGCGCCCTCGCCCGGCTTGAGCGCCGCGGCGGCGCCGTGCCCCACGACGTTGCCCTGCGCATCCGTCACGACGACGGGCTTGCCGGCCTGTTCGGCCTCCTCGATGCACGCGGCGTCGGTCACCGCACACGTGGCGGCGTTCTCCGCCTTGTCGAGCGCTCTCTCCACGGCCTGCTCGGCCCGCTGCTCGACACGCTGTTCGACTTTCTCCTTGACGCGCCGCTTGAGCCGGTCGCCCAGGCCTTGCGCGCCCGCCGGGCTCGCGACCCCGGCCAGGAGGATGACCACCAGGCCCAGGGTGAGCCTGCGGGACGTTCGTTTCATGGTTCGCTCCTCGTCGTGGATGTGACGTTCGGTCGGGCCGGGAGTTCATCCCCGTGCTCCGACCTCGGATCACAGGTGTCGCGGCGTCCCCGGCCGCGTGGGGCTGCCCGCGCGGCCCTGCGAGCGGCCGCACGGTCGGGGGGCGACCCCTGCCGCATGGTCTCCCCGTGAACTCTCGTTTGCGACGCGTTCCCTCAGCGTTCGCCGGCCGTTGGGCGGCGCGCGGTGGCTGGAGGGCGAAGGGGCCGGTGCAGTGACTCTCCCTTTACATCGTCGCGGAACGGTCAGCGCGCATCACGCGCACCGCGCAGCATGCGATTCGGCGCGGAGGTCTCGTCGAGCGGGTCGAGTGCGGGGCGGGTGAACGGGTCGGCCGTGGCCTCGGCGCGCGAGCGGCGCGATCCCGACGCTTCCCGGCACCACGGCCTCGCCCCGGGCGGTCGAGTCGCTCTCGCCGTGGGGGTCTCGGGCGACGTCGTGTGCCTCCTCGATCCCGGGCGAGGCGAGCGCCTCGGAGAGCGCTGCCGCAGGCACGGGAATCCATTGTGTCGAGCACGCCAACGCGGCGGGTGGCCGCGCCGGCAGGCCAGTGCTCGCGCAGCCGGCCGATCCTGTAAGGATAGGGGAGTACCAGGCGTCCGGCAACTCCGATCGCCGACCCACTGCAGCCGTCCGGCGACGTTCAGGACCGGTGCGCCTACCGGGAGCGTGTCCGGCGAGAGGTCCACCGGCGGCCCGCCGTCCGCCGGCGAGAAGAGCGCGACGCGGAACCTCAGCGCGTAGGACGCGGACGTGTCCGAACCCGGAGGGGTCATCGAGGGTGATGCGAAGACGTGGAGAACTTGCCCGCCCGGCCGGGATCGGGGTAGCTTACCCGCACTCGTTGTCGAAACATCACCGGAGTTGCTCCCCTGCTGGACCTTTCCTCGCGAGACCCGAGGACCCCGAGCACGCCCCGACCCGGGCCCGTCCGCCTCGGCGCGGACCGGCTCGTCGAGGATCCTCGGCTGCTCGCGGGCGCCGAGCGGCTGGGGCTCGTCACCAACGACGCCGCACGGACCGCGGCGGACGTGGAGCGTCTGTCGCGCACCGCGCTGCTCGAGGCCGGCATCCCGATCGTGCGGCTGTTCTCGCCCGAGCACGGGCTGAATGCGACGGCGCCGGACGGCGCCGCTGTGCCCGGCGGCACGGATCCCGTGACCGGGCTGCCCGTCGTGAGTCTGTACGGCGAGCGCATGCGTCCGGCGCCGGAGTCGCTGGAGGGGCTGGACGGCGTGATCGTCGATCTGCCCGACGTCGGCACGCGCTGCTACACGTACGGGTGGACGATGACGCACGTGATCGACGTGTGCGCCGAGAAGGGCCTGCCCGTGTGGATCCTGGACCGCCCCAACCCGTTGAGCGGCGCGCTCGCGGCCGTCGAAGGGCCGATCCTCGAGCCGGCGCACCGATCGTTCATCGGGCGGCACACCATCCCGCTCCGACACGGCCTCACGCTCGGCGAGCTGGCGCGCCTCTGGCAACGGGAGTGCCGTCCCACCGCGCACGTCCACGTCATCGCGTGCGAGGGCTGGCGCCGCGACCAGCTCTGGCCGGAGACGGGCTTGCCGTTCGTGCCCACGTCGCCCGCGATCCGCCGGTTCGAAGCCGCGCTCCTCTACCCGGGCCTGTGCCTCTTCGAGGCCACGAACCTCAGCGTCGGCCGTGGAACCGAGACGCCCTTCGAGGCGGTGGGCGCGCCGTGGCTGGACGCGGACGCGGTGGCGGAGCGCCTCGTCGCGCGGCGGTTGCCCGGCGTCGTCGTCACCACCGACGCGTTCACGCCGGAGGCAGATCCGTACGCCGGACAGCGCTGCGCGGCCGTACGCTTCACAGTGCAGGATCCCACGCTGGTCCGCCCCGTGGCTCTGGGGCTCGCGTTGCTCGCCGACATCGCCGCGCTCCACCCCGGCGCGTTCGCCTGGATGCGGTACCCGACGGCCGCGAACCCGACCGGCGCCGGCCATCTGGAGCGGCTCACGGGCACCGCCACGATCCGCGACGTGATCAGCACCGTGCCCGAGAGCGTGGATGCGGCGACGATCGCCGCGTGGACCGCGGCGGACGGCTGGGCCGAGCGCGCGGGAGCGGTGCTCCTCTACACCTGATCTGGCCCGGCGCCGCCGTGCGCGCTCACGACCGGGCGGGCCGCCACTCGATCAGCGGCGCATCCAGCACCGCGGCCTGCACCGCATCCGCGACCGCACGGCGCAGCGGCTCGTGCCGCATGTTCTGACGCGTGGGGTTCACCCGATTCGTCAGCAGAATGACGAACAGCCCGCGCTCCGGGTCGATCCAGATGCTCGTGCCCGTGAAGCCGGTGTGCCCGAAGGAGCGCGGCGAGAAGTAGCGCCCCGCGCTGGAGCCGGGACTCGGCGTGTCCCAACCCAGCGCGCGGCTGGAGCGCGGACCCTGTCGTGCCGTCCACCGCGCGATCGTCTCCGGCGAGAGCAGCCGCACGCCGCCGTACTCGCCGCCGTTCAGCATCATCTGGGCGAAGATCGCCAGGTCGCGCGCGGACGAGAACAGCCCCGCATGGCCCGCCACGCCGCCCATCGCGCACGCGTTCTCGTCGTGCACGATGCCGTGCACGTGCATGTTGCGGTAGACCGTGTCCACCTCCGTGGGCGCGACGCGCGCGAGCAGCGGATGATCCGGATCGTACGTCGCGGTGCAGTCCTCGCCCGGTCCCGGCGGCGCCGAGGCGAGCGGGTTGAAGCCCGTGTCGTGCATGCCGAGCGGCCCCCACACGCGCTCCTGGAGGAACGCGTCCAGCGTCTCGCCGGTCAGCCGCTCGATGATCAGCCCGGTGAGGATCAGGTCCCAGTCGCTGTAGACCGTCGTGTCGCCCGGCGTGTAGGCGAGCGGCCCTTCGTTGATCGCGGCGAGGTACTGCTCCCGGCCGCGCAGCTCCCGCCACAGCGGGCCGAACGCGGCGAACCCTGCGTTGTGGACGAGCAGCATCCGCACGGTGATCCCCGCCTTGTCCGGCGCATCCAGCTCGGGCAGGTACTCCCGCACCGGCCGGTCCAGGTCCAGCAGCCCCTCCTCCTCGAGGATCATCGCCGCCGTCGTCGTCGCCACGACCTTGGTGAGCGACGCCATGTCGAAGATCGTCGAGTCCGTCATCGGCGGCGCTCCGGCCGCGGTGTCCATCGCGCCGTAGGCGCGCAGGTGCACCAGCCGGCCCCAACGGCCCACGGCCAGCACGGCGCCGGGTGCGGCGCCCTCGGCCAGCGCCGTCGTCACGATGGAGTCCAGACGCGCGTTCAGGTCGGCGCTCATGCCGACGCTCGCCGGGGCCGCCGGGATCAGCGTCGTGGTCCGGTCGATCCGGTCCGCGGGCCGTGGCGCGCCGGCGCAGGCGGCGAGGAGCAGCGAGCACGCGCATGCGAGCGCTGCGGCGATCGCGGGAAACGCCCTCATTGGCAGGCTCCGTGGCTGGGGTGGGTGCATACGGGTTTGCATTCTAGCGTCCGGGGCATATGTTGTCACCCCTCGGTCCCGACACCCGTCCCACCTTCCAACGGAGTCCGCACCATGATGCGCCGCCTCGCGAGCGTGGTCTTCATCGCCGCGTGCATCCCCGTGGCCTGTGTGGCCGCCGACGATCGCGCCGGTGATCCGGCCGGGCGTGCCGACCCCGGCGTCGTGCGGCCCGGCGTCGAGCTCTTCGTGGAGAACCCGCCCGCGGTCGTACGGGGCAAGCGCGTGGGCCTCATCACCAACCATTCGGGCATGGACCGGCAGGGGCGGGCGACCATTGACCTGCTGCGGGCGATGCCGGAGCTGGAGTTGGTCGCGTTGTTCTCGCCGGAGCACGGGATCCGGGGCACGGCGGAGTCGCGGGTCGAGTCCAGCGTGGACGAGGCGACGGGCTTGCCGATCCACTCGCTGTACAGCGACACGCGCAAGCCGACGCCGGAGATGCTGGAGGGCATCGAAGCGCTGGTCTATGACATCTTCGATGTGGGCGTCCGGCAGTACACCTACGAGTCGACGCTGGCGCTGGCGATGCAGGCCGCGGCGGAGAAGGGGATCCCGTTCGTGGTGCTGGACCGGCCGAACCCGGTGACCGGCACGATCGTGGAGGGCAACATCCTGGAGCCCGGGTTCGAGTCGTTCGTGGGGATCTACCCGGTGCTCTCGCGGCACGGGATGACAGTGGGCGAGCTCGCGCGGATGTACAACGCGGAGCACGGCATCGGCGCGGACCTGACGGTCGTCCCGGCGGAGGGCTGGCGGCGCGACATGTGGTTCGACGAGACCGGGCTGCCGTGGGTGAACCCGTCGCCGAACCTGCGGCGGCTGGAAGCGGTGATCCACTATCCGGGCACGGTCTTCTTCGAAGCGATCAACGTCTCGGAGGGCCGCGGCTCGGATGCGCCGTTCGAGCAGATCGGCGCGCCGTGGCTGAAGAACGAGGAGGTCGCGGCGCAGATGAACGCGTTGAACCTGCCGGGCGTGCGGTTCGAGCCCGTGGAGTTCGACATCGCAGAGGGCGCGAGGAAGTACGCGGGCCAGCGCGTGAAGGGCGTCCGGTTCGTGATCACGGATCGCGACGCCTACCGTCCGATCGAGGCGTCGTTGTTGATGATCGAGCTGATCCGAACGCTCCATCCGGACGAGTTCGAGTGGCGGGGCGCGAGGGAGGCGCAGCCGGGCGCGATGCTCACCATCGAGCGGCACGGCGGCACGGCGCGGCTCCGGCAGGCCATCGAGGCCGGTACGGTGCGCGAGCTCCTGCGCGAGTGGGAGCGGGATCAGGCCGTGTTCCTGGAGAAGCGGGCACCGTATCTGCTGTACGAGGAGCGGTCGTGAGCCGGGCGGGGAGACCGCTGACGGCGTCCCGCACCGGCGGTTCCGGGTGCGGGCGCCGGTAGGGTTTCCCGCCGCCGGCCTTGCAGGCCGCCGTCGGAGCCCCTACATTCGGTCCCACGCGAGGCAACCTGCTCTCACATACCGGAACGACGGCCCTGCCAGGGATGGCGCGGCCGACGCGCCGTCGTCCTCTCCCCGTCACAACGAAGGCGGCGATGGGATCTCCCCGGCTGACGCCCGGGAGAGGAGGCCTCATTGGTCTCCTGGTCCTGGGAGGCGTTCTGCTCGCGGCGCCGCGCCCGGCGGCTCCGCAGTCCGCTGACACGGTCTGGCTCGCGAGTTCGGCGATTCGCCTGGGTTTCTCGGCGGGCGACGGCGGGCTCTTGGACCTGACGGATCTTGGAACCGAAGTCTCGTTCGTGGGGCGCGGCGCCGCGGCGGGCGGACTCTGGCAACTCGACCTGATGGGAGAGGGCGAGGAGCCGGCGGGCGCGATCGTGCCGGCCATGGCGCGCCGGTTCACGTGGCGGCGGCTCGACGGCGCGGAGCCGGGACTCGCGCTGGTGTGGACGGACTTCGGCCTGGAGGCCGCGCCTGGCCTCACGGTCACCGCACTGGTGCGGCTGGAGCAGGACGCGCCGATGAGCGAGTGGCGGATCCAGGTGGACTCGCCGGGCAGCATCGCCATCGAGCAGGTCCGCTTCCCACGGATTACGGGCATGGCACCGCTGGGGCCCGGCGAGGAGCTGGCGGTGCCGCGTTGGATGGGCGCGCTCGCGCGCGACCCCGCAACGCTGCTCGCGGGCGAGGACGGCAGGGGGCAGCGGCTGGAGTGGGCGTACCCCGGCGCGCTGTCCATGCAGATGCTGGCGCTCTACCGGCGCGACGGCCCCGGCTTCTACGCAGCGACGGATGACACCCTCGCCTACCGGAAGGAGTTCGCTCTCTGGGCGGATGCGGATGGGCGGAGGGGCTTCGAGGTGGTGCATCCGGTGAGCGACCCGGCCAGCCCGCGCTCACGGTGGGCGCCGGCTTACGCGATACGGCTCGGCACGTTCCGAGGTGACTGGCTGACGGCAGCGGAACGTTATAGAGAGTGGGGCACCCGCCAGGTGTGGGCGCGCGAGAGCCGACTGCGGCGGGGGCTCGTGCCGGAGTGGTTGCTGAACACCGGCATGTGGGTCTGGAACCGTGGCCGCTCTGCCGGCGTGGTTCCGCCCGCGCTCGCGCTGCGCGAAAAGCTCGGGCTGCCCGTGAGCATCTTCTGGCACTGGTGGCACCACGGCCCCTACGACACGAGCTTCCCCGACTACCTCCCGCCCCGCGAGGGCGTCGACTCCTTCCGCTCCGCCATCGAGCGCGCCCACGCCGCGGATGTCCACGCGATCGTCTACATGAACCAGCGCCTGTGGTGCATCGGCACCCCGAGCTGGAACGCCGAGGGCGCCGAACGCTGGGCGGTCAAGGAGAAGGACGGCCGCGTCCGTCTGGAGACCTACAACATCTTCGATCCGCAGCCGTGTGCGACCATGGACGTGACCACGCGGTTCTGGCGGGACAAGTACGCGGGCATCGCGGACACGGTCCTGGATGACTACGGCGTGGACGGGATCTACATGGACCAGGCGGTGCTGTCGCTGGTCTGTTGGGACCCCACGCACGGTCATCCGGTGGGTGGCGGGAACTACTGGATGGCCGGCTTCAACGCGTTGGCCGCACAGATCCGGGACGGCGCATCACGGCAGGTCCTGCTCGCGGGCGAGGGCGCCGGCGAGGCGTGGCTTCCTGCGCTGGACCTCATGCTCACGCTGCAGGTCAGTTGGGAGCGGTACTCGGCACCCGGCAGCGGGTGGGAGCCGATCCCGCTGTTCCAGGCGGTCTACCATGCCTACGGCATCACGTACGGCAGCTACTCGTCGCTCGTGATGCCGCCGTACGACGAGCTGTGGCCGAAGGAGTTCGCCCCGAGGGAGCCGCTCGCCCTGCTGGACCGTCGGTTCCAGCGCCAGTTCTACCTCGAGCAGGCGCGCTCGTTCGTGTGGGGCATCCAGCCGACGATCGCGAACTTCCGGGCGTCGCTCTTCGAGGAGCGTCCCGAGGAGACCGCATACATGATGCGCCTGGCGCGGATCCGCGCCAGGGCGACGGACTACCTGCTCCACGGCACCTTCCTGCGCCCGCCAGCGCTCGAGGCGGACACGGTCGACGTCGACCTGTCTCGCGTCTCGATCTACGCCGCGCAACGGGGCGGGCCGGCGGTCTCCACGTCGCGGTACCCGGCCGCGATCGCGGGCGCGTGGCGCGCCGAGGACGGCAGCGTCGCGATCGCCATCGCGAGCATCCTGACCGAGCCCATGACCGTCGCATTCGAGTTCGATCCACGCGCCTACGGCCTGGACGGCGCCGGGCAGATCGTGCGGATCGATGAGGATGGGCCGCGCCCGTTCGGAAGGTTCGCGGCGCGACCCGAGCGCATTGCCTTGGAGCTGCCGGGCGGCGGCGCCGCAGTGCTGGTGTTCAGGCGGGATGGCGCCTAGAACGTCATTGCGCCTGCCGCGGGTCCCGAGCGATGGGGCCCGCTCCCACAACGAGGGCGGTAGGTCCGCCCGATCCCCAGGAGGAGTTTCCTTATGGTGTTTACACCGACCCGCAGCCTGATGCGCCGGCTTCGGCCGACGAACCCGCGGCGAGCAAGCACGGCCTTCCTCTCTCTGGTCCTGCTGCTGGCCAGCACCACAGGATTGATCGCGCAGAACACGGTGACCCTCAGCGGCCGCGTCACCTCGGCCGACGGCACGCCGTTGGGCGGTGTGCATATCACGGTGCTGAACACCGAGACCGGGCAGGAGCGTGCAGCCCTGACGACCGCGACCGGGGCCTACGCCATCGTCGGCCTGCCGCCGGGCACCTACCGCGTGACCGCGGCGATGCTCGGCTATGCGACACAGGAGCGCACGATCCGACTCCTGGTCGGCCAGCGGACCTCCGTGAGCTTCGAATTGCAGGAGACCGCCCTCGCCATTGAAGGCATCCAGGTCGAGACCGAACGTGAGCCCGTCGTGGAGGTGCAGCGCACCGACGTCTCGACCCCGGTCATCACCACCGAGATCGTCAACCTCCCGCTCAACACCCGGAACACCATCAACCTCGCGGCGATCGTGCCCGGCATGAAGACGTACGCCCCCACCGCCGGCCGCTCGCTGCCTTCTTCCGGCTCCCTGCCGGACCTCCGTTTCTGGAACTTCTACCTCGATGGCGCCGAGTGGAAGAGCTTCTTCAACGGCAACCTGGTCGGCATCCCGCAGACCGGTTCGCCGCTGCCGCAGGAGGCGATGCGGGAGTTCCGCGTTCACCTCAACCCGTACAGCGCGGAGTACACGCGCGGCGCGTCCTACGTGATCAGCGCGGTGACGCAGCGCGGGACCAACGAGTTCCACGGCTCGGTGTTCGCCTACGGCCAGAACAACGCGCTCAACGCCCTGACCAAGCTCGAGCGGGACGCCAAGAAGGCCGATCCGGAAGGCTTTTCGCGGCCCGACTACAGCCGCGGTCAATTCGGCTTCAACCTGCGCGGCCCCATCCAGCGCGACAAACTGTTCTTCTCGCTCAGCTACGAGGGGCACTACACCGACAACGCCATCGAGGTCGTTCCCGGTCGGCCGGAGTACAACCCGGAGATCTGGAGCGCTTACGCCGGCAGCATTGCGGCGCCGACCCAGAACCACACGGGCGTGCTCCGGCTGACCCGTCCCGTGAACGAGAAGCACACGCTGGACGCGGTGTGGGCCGCCCGGTTCTACGACAGTGAAACGAACTTCGGCGGCACCGTCTCCCGCAGTGGCGGCATCAACGCGCGTTACTGGGTGCACAGCGCGCAGCTCCGTGACACGTACACGCCGAACTCGTCGTTCGTGAACGAGCTGTCGCTCAACCTGCTGTACTGGAGCCACAGCGAGGCGCCGCTCGAGCCTGGACCCACGCGGCAGTACCCGGGCATCCGGTTCGGCACGGCGGACTTCCCGCTCGAGCTGAAGGAGACGCACCTCCGGCTGGTCAACCGAGCGACGTACTTCACGAGGGACGGCCGGCACACGGTGAAGGGCGGCGTGGAGCTGGCGCGGGTGCGTACGAACAGCTGGCTGCCCAGCAACCGGGACGGATACTTCCGGTTCGACACGGACACCAGCTCGCTGCCCTCGCTGGCCCGGATCGGCGTCGGCTTCTTCGACCCGAACTCGGCCGAGGATGCGCGGGCCATCACCAACGGCTGGAGCGTGGGCGCCTACATCCAGGACGAGTGGCAGGCGACCCGCAACCTCCAGCTCACCCTCGGGCTCCGCTACGACGCGGAGATCAACACGCTCAACAACGACTTCTCGGTGCCGTGGGCGGAGGATCCCGAGCTCCAGAACATCCCCGAGCTCCGTGGGTTCCTGAACACCGGGAACCGGAAGAACGACCTGAACAACATCGGGCCGCGGCTCGCCTTCTCGTACGACGTGTTTGGCAACGGGCGCACGTTCCTGCGCGGCGGCGCGGGCATCATGTACGACCGCATCACCACGTTCATGGCCTTCTACGAGAAGCAGTCCTCGGGCTGGCGCACGTACGAATTCCAGAACCCGGGGACGACGGATCCGGAGGTGTTGCGCCAGCGCGTGATCTCCGGTGAGGGCCAGGCCGTGGCGCCGAACATGAACCTGCTCAAGACCGACATGAAGACACCCGAGAACCGGCAGTTCTCCATCGGCGTCGGGCATCTGATCGGCGACCGGATCGGCCTCAACCTGGACTACATCCACCAGGACGCGCGCAACCTGTACGTCCAGATCCAGCCGAACTGGATCGACCCGGAGACGGGCCGGCGGAACCTCACGGACAAGTACGGCACGATCACGCTGTACGATGACGTCGGGAGGGCGAAGGTGGATGCGCTCGTCGGCAGCGTCACGTACGATCGGCCGGGCCTGCGGCTGAACGGCGCGCTGACGGTGGGCTGGGCCAAGTCTCAGTTCGAGGCGCTCGGCGGCTACGCCGACCGCTCGTTCCTGATCATGCAGCCGACGACGGCGGACGAGCGGTGGCGTTTCGTGCTGTCCGGCATTGCCGACCTGCCGTTCGACTTCACGTTCTCGACGGTGGCGATCTTCGCGGCACCGCGGCCGTACGTCGGCACCACCGGCACCGACGACAACAAGAACAACAACTTCAACGACGACTTCATCGGCGGGCCGGGCAACCGGATCATCCGGCCGAACGCGTCCTGGGAGAACATGTACCGGACCGTCGACGTGCGGCTCGCCCGCCACTTCCAGCTCGGCACCGGCCAGAAGTTCAGCCTGAGCCTGGAGGCGTTCAACGTCTTCAACTGGGACAACATCTCGAGCTGGGGCGGCCGGAGGGCCGACGCGGCGGGTAACCCGATCGCGAACTTCGGCCAGCCCACGGGCTACTACGCGCCGCGGCAGGCGCAGCTCGGCATCCGCTACGAGTTCTGAGCACCGCAGCGAGCCGAGGCAGCCCGGAGGTATCCTGGCCGCCGGCAGCGAAGAGGGGGCGCCTCCGGGCGCCCCCTCCACGTTCACGGGCGGTTCGATCGGCAGCGTTCGCCTATCGCGCGTCGCTGCCAGCCGGCCCGCGCCGTACCACGAACAGCGAGATCCCCACGGCGCGTTCGCCCTCGGGGTCCGTCGGCGTGTTGACGACGCGATCGCGGACGAGCAGCGTCGTCGAGCCGCCGCCGTCTAGGTTCAGCGCCTGGAACGCGCCGAGCGAGATCAACAGGTCGGCGAACTCGACGAGCGTCATGCCGACGCTCGGTCCGCTATCAGCGCCGCGCGGCACACCATCCACCGCGACGAGGAGGAGCGTCGCGGTGTCACGGGTGACGGCCACGGCAGAGCGCGCGTAGCGCCGCGCCGAGAACTGCGGGAAGGTGCCCTCGAGGCTGTCCGCCGCGGCCGCGACGCTGCGTCCATCCGCGACGAGGCGCGGCCAGCCTCCCACGACCAGGTCGAGTGGTCCGCGGTCCGGGACCAGGCCGTATCGCACGTCGACCGCCCCGCTGCCGGCCATCAGCGAATCGAGCCGCCCTGTCGCCTCGCGGCCGTACGCCGCGAGCACGGCGGTGCCGGGTGTGATGGGCTCCGTACCGATCGGCCTGCTCTCGCCCGCCCCCCGGTAGCGCGGCCCTGTGCCGTTGGCCGTTTGCAGGCGCACGAGCGGGACCTCGATGCCGTCGGCGAGCGTGTCACGGCGTGGCGCCGCGCCGCGCTCTTCGGTGAACAGCACGAGCCCGACCCCGTCGCGCGGGATGCCATTCAGGCCATCGAGCTCGACATCGATGACGTTGCCGTCGGGACCCGCGCGCCGGACCCTGCCCGTGAAGCGGAAGCGCTCGAAGTAAGGGCGGCCGTCCTTGCCCACGGCGAACTGCGTGTGCGCGTTGCGGAACGTGTCCCAGGGCGAGTCCGTGACGCGCACGCCCTTGAGGAACCGGCCCGCCACCACCTGGTTGTTCTCGTTCTCGCCGGTGTCGAGGTCGAAAAAGTCTCCGTTGATCCCGGCGAGGACGTGGAGGCTGTCGGCCAGGCGCGCGGCCATGGCGCTGACGCGTTCGCGGCCGAAGAGGCCGTCGTTCGGGCGCACTGCGGTGAGCGCGATGTCCTCACGGCGCAGGTCGACCTGCACGACGTGGACGCGCCACGGTCCTTCCTGACGCACGTACTCCAGGTAGATGACGCCGGGCGCGACGGTATCGACGGTCGTCGGCCGCTGGGCACCGACGGCGCCGGGAAAGCAGAGCGCGAGGCCGAGTACGAGCGCGTGGAAGGCGATCATCGATTGCGGCTGCATGGCGTGTTGCGGGTGGTAGGGGGATATCTAGCGCGGGGCGACGGGGTCTGCGTTCCGATGCGGGGCCGATGCCACCGGGGTGCGCTGGACGCCTGCGGTCACGCCTGCGCCGGCTCGATGAAGTACCGGGTGACGCAGCGGATCGCGGTGGAGGCGGCGTGGCCGAGGCCGCAGAGCGAGGCGTCGGCCAGGTCGCGTGAGACGTCGCCCAGCAGCCCGAGGTCCCAGCGCTCGGCCTCCATTGCCCCTGCCGCCTTCGCCGTGCCGCTCCGACAGGGCGGGCACTTGCCGCACGACTCGTGAGCGAAGAAGCGCATGAGGTTGAGCGCCGCGCGGGATGCGCTGTCCCGGTGCGAGAGGATCACCACGGCCGCCGAGCCGATGGAGGAGCCGTACGGCTCGAGCGCACCGAAGTCCAGCGGCAGGTCCGCCATGCTCGCCGGCAGGATGCCGCCGGACGCGCCGCCCGGCAGGTAGGCGTAGAACTCGTGGCCGTCCTGCATGCCGCCGGCGTAATCGAACACCAGCTCACGCGCGGTCACGCCCGCGGGGGCGAGGTACACACCGGGCTTCTTCACCCTCCCGCTCACGGAGAACGCGCGGAGGCCCCTGTGCCCGCGTCGGCCGAACGCCGTGAAGCGGTCGGGGCCCTTCTGCAGGATGTCCCGGAGCCAGTACACGGTCTCGACGTTGTGCACCAGCGTCGGGCGGCCGAACAGGCCGACCTGGGCGGGGAAGGGAGGTCTCGGGCGGGGCTCGCCGCGTTTGCCCTCCAGCGACTCGATCAGCGCCGTCTCTTCGCCGCAGATGTAGGCACCCGCGCCGCGCCGCAGGTGCAGCCGCGGCAGCGGGCACGGCGGATCCGCTTCGAGCGCCGCGAGCTCTCGCTTCAGGATCTCGTAGCAGGCGGTGTACTCGTCGCGTAGGTAGATGTAGACGTCCTCCGCTTCGACGACCCACGCCGCGACGAGCAGACCCTCGATCACGCGGTGCGGGTCCGTCTCGAGGAAGTGGCGGTCCTTGAACGTGCCGGGCTCGCCCTCGTCCGCGTTCAGCACAGCGAGCCGCGGCTTCGGCTCGGCGCGGACGGCGCGCCACTTGCGCGCCGCGGGGAAGCCGGCGCCGCCGAGTCCCCGCAGGCCTGCGGCTTCCACGAGGCGGATGACATCCCCCACCGCGCGGATCCCGCGCACGCACGCCATCAGCAACTGGTAGCCGCCGGTGCTCCGGTAGGCGCGGTAGTCGATGTAGGACGGCAGCTCCGGCTCCGTCCGGCCCGCGCGGATGGCCTCCTCGACCGCGGCCGCGGTCGCGTGGCCGACGGGGTTCCGGCCCACGACGGCGACCGGTGCCTCGGCGCAGCGCCCCACGCATGGCGCGCCGATGACGCGCACGTCCGGGCCTGCGCGGTCCGCGAGCTCCCGCAGCAGCGTTTGTGCGCCGGCGAGCTCGCACGGGAGCGACTCGCACACCCGCACCGTCAGCAGCGGCGGCGGGGCCGCGCCTTCTTCGACGACATCGAATCGACGGTAGAACGTCGCGACCTCGTGGACCTCGGCGGGCGCCAGCCGCATCTCGTGGGCGAGCGCGGCGAGGTGCCGGGCCGATAGGTGGCCGAACGCGTCCTGGATGCGGTGCAGGTGCTCGATCAGCAGGTCGCGGCGACGCGGCGCGTCGCCCAGCACGCGCCGCACCTCCTCCAGCGCGGCCTCGTCCGGCCGCTGGGCCTCGGGGGGTGGGCGCAGGTCGGTTGACCCGCTGCGCCCGTTCCGCTCGCCTCCGGACATGGTGCTCTCTACCCGAGCGCCTCCAGGCACTCGTCGATGCTCTTCGCGATGCACGTGAACGCCGGCGTGTCCCGGACCGTGTACTGGCTGGCCTCGGTGAGCCGGAGCGCCATGAGCAGATCCAGGAAGCGGCCGAGGTAGTCGCCCTCGAACGCGACCACGAACTCCTGATCGTCGAGCCCGTACGAGTAGGTGGTGTTGAGCTTCACATCGGGCCACTCGTGGCCGACGCGGATGTGCTCATCCATCATGCGCTGCCGCTCCTCGTGGGGCAACGCGTACCACTCGCGGCTCTTCACGAACGGGTAGACGAACAAGAACTTGGAGCCCTGCGGGTTGATGGCGATGCGTGCCGTGTCGAGCACCTCCGCGCCGCCGTACTTCCGGAGGTATTCCTCCTCGTAGCGGTTGAGGTAGATCGACCGGCGGGTCATGGCGAAGTAGGAGTAGGGCATGCGCAGCCAGGCGCCGAGGCCCGAGCGGTTGACGGCGGCGGCGAAGTCGTGGAGGTGGTCGGCGTTCTTCGTCGCCTGCCAGAGCATGAAGTCCGCATCGCCGCGCGTGCCCACGAGCGAGTAGGAGTAGATCATGAACTTCTTCCCCCACTCGCGGACCAGCTCGACGAACTCCCGGCGGTGCGCGGCCTTGACCTCCGGGTCCAGCCGGCGCCACGCGGGGTCCACCTGGTAGAACGCGAAGCGGACGAGCTCGCGCTCCAGGGTCTTCTCCTGCTCTTGGCGGATCTTCTCCCAAGCGTCTTCCTCGAGGGCCGGGCGCTTGGGCAGCCCGGGCCGCATGCCGCGCGGCACGTTCTCGGTCACCACGCCGCGGGGATCCTCTACCGCCGAAGGCCGCTCGCCGGCGGGAGCGGCGCCCGTCTTCGCATCCGTCGACATCTCCCAACCTTCTCGTTGTCAAGGGGTGGTGTGGAGCGCCAGCCCAGCCGGGGGAGCCACGGCCGCGCGGCGCACCCGCCATCTTGCCGTCCGTGCGCGGAAGTTGCCACGACCGGCGGGGCACCGCAAGTTCCGGGGCGCGCTCCCACGCGTGCGGGGCTGGATGCTTCCGGCCGTGGCCGCGCGGGCGCCCGTCAACGCGTTCCCACGCGTGCGGGACTGGATCGAACTCTGAGAGGGAAGAGCCAACGTCATGCGCGTGAGAATCCTGTTGGCCGGGCTGGCCCTGCTCGTCGGCGCGTGCGGCCGCGTCCCCGCGCCGGCGGCGCCGACGCCCACTCCCGTGGCGGAGCCGGACACGGCGCGCCGCCACATCCGTTGGGCCGCGCGGCCCGTGCCGGTGCCGCCGTCGTTCCAGCGTGCCGTGCAGGAGGGCACCCGTACGCTGGACGGCCGGCCGGGCCCGGCGTACTGGCAGCAGCGCGTCGCGTACCGGATCGACGCCGAGCTGGATCCGAGCACGGCTCGACTCCAGGCGGAGGAGCGAGTGACGTACCACAACCGCTCGCCGGACACGCTCCACGTCGTCGTCTTCAACCTCTACCAGAACCTGTTCCGAGCGGGCGCGCCGCGGAACGAACCCGTGCCGGTGACCGACGGGCTGGTGCTCGAACGGTTCGTCATCGCGGGCGAGGAGGCGCACGCCATCGACCTCTACGCCGATCCGCCGCCGGGCCGCGCCACGTACCACCTGGACGGCACGCTCCTGGTGGCGCACCTGCCGCGGCCACTGGCGCCGGGCGACAGCGTCGAGTTCCAGGTGGCGTGGCACTTCACCGTCCCGCCCGGCGATGCGCCGCGCACCGGCCACAGCGACCACGCGGTCTACCAGGTCGCGCAGTGGTACCCGCAGATCGCGGTCTACGACGACCTCCGCGGCTGGAACGCGGACCCCTACCTCGGCACGGGGGAGTTCTACCTCGAGTACGGCGACTTCGACGTGGCGATCACCGTGCCGGAGGGCTGGCTCGTCGCAGCGACGGGCACGCTCGACAACCCGGACGAGGTGCTGACGGACCTGGCCCGGGAGCGGCTGGACCTCGCGCTGCGCAGCGACACGGTCATCCACGTGATCACGCTGGACGACCGCGATGCCGGCAACGCCACGCAGCGCGCGCCCGGCGGCCAGCTCACCTGGCGGTTCCAGGCGCGCAACGTCCGCGACTTCGCGTTCGCCGCGTCCGACCGCTACGTCTGGGACGCGACGCACGCCGTGATCACGAACGGCGCGACCGGCGAGCGGGACACCGTCGCGGTCCACGCGTTCTACCGGCCCGAAGCGGGCGCGTGGCGCGATGCCGCGCGCTTCACCCGCCACGCGCTCACGTACATGTCAAGGATCGGGCACCCCTACATCTATCCGCAGATCACGGCGACGGAGGGGCCGGTCTTCGGCATGGAGTACCCGATGGTCGTGTTCGTGGCGGACATCGAGGACCGGGGCCTGCTCTACACGGTGATCGCCCACGAGGTCGCGCACATGTGGTACCCGATGATGGTCGGGTCGGACGAGAAGCGGCACGCGTGGCAGGACGAGGGCCCGGCCAGCTACCTCGAGAACCTCGCGCTCGCGGACATCTCCCGCGACAGCGCTGTCTGGAGCGACGAGCTCGCGAGCTACATGCAGATCGCCGGCACCGAGCTCGAGAAGCCGATGATGCGGGAGGCCGACCTGTACGGCCCCGGCCCGGCCTACGGGGTCGCGTCCTACAGCAAGCCCGCCCTGCTGCTGCGCGCGCTCGCTCGCATCATCGGGGAGGAGACGCTGCACACGGCGCTGCGCGAGTACTCGCGCCGCTGGCTGCTCAAGCACCCCACGCCGCTGGACTTCTTCAACACGGTCGAGGACGTGGCCGGCCGCGACCTGGACTGGTTCTGGCACCCGTGGTGGTACGAGACCGCGGTGCTCGACCAGGCGATCGCGGACGTGGAGATCTCGCCGGCGGCGGGCGGCGAACGCGTCGTCATCACCGTCGAGGACCGCGGCGACGCGCCGATGCCCGTGTTGCTCGCGGTCACCCTCGAGGGCGGCGAGACCCGGCGTGTGACGGTGCCGGTGGACGTGTGGCTCGCGGGCGCGCGCAGGCACCGCATCGAGCTCGAGGTTCCGGGCCGCGTCACCCGGGTCGAAATCGACCCGGAGGACGTGCTGCTGGACGTGGACCGGACCAACGACGTTTGGGTGAGAGGCGCCGAGTCGCGGTGAGGGCGCAGCGCCCGGCGGCTGGCGCGGGGGCGCGAGCGCGCGGGAAGCCGCGCAGCCGACGGGCGTATCGAGATGGCGCGATCGCGCCCGCGCGTCCGTCCGGGTGCGGGCGTGCAGCGCATCGCCGCGTCCTGGCGGCTGCGCGGCAAACGTCCACACTCGTCTGGGTGCCGCCCTGCAGCCGTGGAAGTCGGCCGCGCCGGGCGCGGCGAAGTCCCACAACCAGGCGGCGGGCGAAGCGCCTGCATGGGACTCGACCGCTCCCGGCGCGGTCGAGTTCCCACCCGGCCGCTGGCCGGGGACACGAGTACGGAAGTTTGCCGCGCAGCCCCGCATGAGCGCCCGCTGCTCTCCGTCAGCCCCCGCCGCTCCGCGTGGGCCCCTGCTGCTCCGCGTGAGCGCCCGCTGCTCCGTGTGAGCCCCCGCACCCCCCTGGGCCCCCCGCAGCTCCGCGCCGCGAGACATGATGCGCGGCTCGAGACATGACCCTGCGCGGGGGACCTCGCCGAGACGCTGGGAGATGAGGGGGAGATCAGGCCGCTTCCCGTGCCTCGCCCGCGCCTTTCAGGTACCGGTCCAGGAACCGCCGGATCGCCTCGTAGCCCCGGAGCTGGTTCTCCTTCTTCGTGAAGCCGTGGCCCTCGTCGTCGAAGACGATGTACTCCACGGGAACGCCGTTGGCGCGCACCGCCTCCACGATCTCGTCGGACTCGACCTTGAGCACACGCGGATCGTTGGCGCCCTGGAGCACGAGCAGCGGCTTCACGATATTGGACGCGTGGAACAGCGGCGAGATGCGCATGAGCCGCTCGCGGTCCGTGGCGGGATCCCCCATCTCCGTGTACAGCGCCTCGCGGAACGACTCCCACCACGGCGGGATGCTCTCCAGCGTACGGATCCAGTTGGCGACGCCGAAGATGTCCACGCCGACATCGAACTCCTCCGGGTGGAACGCCAGCGCCGCCAGCACCATGTAGCCGCCGTAGCTGCCGCCGATGATGCCGATGCGCTCCGGATCGACCCAGCCGGTCTCGATCAGCATCCGCTTGCTCGCCACCACGTCGCCCAGGTCCGCCTCGCCGTGGCGGCGGTCGTCCATCTTGAAGAACGCCTTGCCGTAGCCCGAGCTGCCCCGGTTGTTGATGGCGTAGACGGCGTAGCCGTGGTTCACGAGATACTGGATCAGCGGGCTGTAGCCGAGGCGTGACTGGCCGCCGGGCCCGCCGTGTACCCAGACCAGGGCGGGGACCGGCGTGGCCCTGGACGCCTGGTGCGGCCGATAGAGGATGCCGGGGATCTCGAGGCCGTCGTACGACGCGAAGCGGACGACCTCGCCCTCCACCAGGTCATCCGGGTCGATCGCGGGGTTCAGCGACGACGTGAGCCGGCGCGGCGCGCCGCCGCCCATGTCCTGGACGAACAGGTCGCCCGGCATGCGGCTGCTGCTGACGTAGTAGGCGATGCGCCGCTCATCGGGCGAGAACACGACGGACGTGATGTCCCCGGCCGGCGGGCGCGGGAGCGTCACGGGACGCATGTCGCGGTCGAAGATGCGGATCTCGGTGCGCGCGTCGTCGTTGATGGCGACGACGAGGAAGTTCCCCCGCTTCGAGTACCCGGCGTACATCACGTCCCAGTCGGTCTTCACCAGCGTGTCACGGCGGGCGGTGGCGAGGTCCAGGCGCACGAGGTAGGAGAACTCGCTGCCCTCGTCTGTGATGAGCAGCAGCCCCGTGCCGTCCGGGGTGAACGCCGCGGCGACGTTGGAGACCTCGCCCTCGTGCGGCGTGAGGTTCCGCAGCTCGCGGGTCTCGCGGTCGTAGAGGTAGACGTCGCTGTCCGTGGTGGTGCGGGACTTGACCAGCGCGAGGTAGCGCTTGTCGGGCGAGATCGCTGCGAAGTCGTAGCCCTCGTCGTTCTGGTAGATGAGCGTCCTCTCGTAGCCGTCCGTCGTCACCTCGTAGAGGTCGAAGAACCGGGGATCGCGCTCGTTCGTGCCGATGAAGAACGACGCGTCGTCCTTGGCCCAGCCCAGGAATGCCGCCTTCAGGTTCTCCCCGGGCGTGAGGTCCTGGACGCTGCCGTCCGGCGCCTGGACGTACACGTGCGTGAGCTCGTTGCCGCCCTGGTCGCTGAGATAGAGGAAGCGCTCGTCGTTCGGGAAGTAGGAGACGGCGTAGATGCCATCGGTCGTGGCGTTCGTGAGCTGCACCGGCGGGCCGCCGTCCACGGGCACGGCGAACGCGTTGAACACGCCGGTCTCGTCGGTGCTGACGAGGATCTTGCCCCCGTCGGGCGAGAACGACGCACCCAGGACCGTCGTGGTGCCGAGGAACTCCTCGATCGTGTACTGCCGGACGTCGCGCGGGCGGTCATCCGGCGCACCGGCGCAGGCGGCGAGGAGGGCGAATGAGGCGGGGAGCGCGGCGATGCAGGTACGGGTTCTCATCTGGACCTCCCGAGTCGGCATGGATCCGGCTGCGCTCGAACGGCGCTGACGTACGGCAGCAGGTCGGATTTCGAGCTCGACGTTCCACGGAGCCGCCGGCCGCGAGGCCCTGCAGATGGGGAGACGCGGGGGTTCACCTCACGCGTCTCCGCGTGAGCCGCCGCTGGTCCGTGACCGAGCGTGAGTCGTGCCCCGCCGTTCAGTGCACTGCAGCACGATCAGCGGCCCTCGGCGGCGGCCACGGAGGCGGTCTCCTTCCATCCCGTCCACCCCGGACCGCGCACCACGCGCCCGGGCTTGGCGCCAGTGTGCTCGCCGTCCTTCAGCACCTGCACGCCGTTGACGAAGACGTGGATCACGCCGGTGGCGAGCTGGTGTGGGTTCTCGTACGTCGCGTGGTCCGTGATCGTGGCCGGGTCGAAGACGACGACATCGGCGTAGTAGCCGGGGCGCAGCGCGCCGCGACGGCGGAGCTTCAGGTTCTCGGCGGGCAGCGACGTCAGCCTGCGGATCGCCTCTTCCAGCGGGATGATCCGTTCCTCCCGCACGTACTTGCCGAGCAGCCGCGCGACGTTGCCGTAGGCGCGGGGGTGCGGGTTGGACTTCAGGAACACGCCCTCCGGCGCGAGCGAGCCCGCGTCCGAGCCGAAGCTCATCCACGGCAGCGCGATCTGCTTCTTCACGTTGTCCTCGGACATGAGGAAGTAGACCGTGCCGACGCGCGAGTCGTCCTGGACGACGAGGTCCATGGCGGTCTCCTCGGGGCTCTTGCCCCTCATGCGCGCGACCTCCGCCAGTGACTTGCCCGTGAGGTACTTCAGGGAGTCCTGCCTGAAACCGACCAGGATCACCTGCTCCGGCGATCCGGCGAGCAGGTAGAGGCTCTCCCACTCGTCCGTGGGCGTGGTCATCTCCCGGCGCAGCCGTGCGCGGATCTGCGGATCCTGGAGCCGCGCCCTCCACTGCTGGAGCCCGCCCTCCTGCACCCACGGCGGCATTGCGGCGTCGAGCCCGGTCGCGCCGGCGGTGTAGGTGTACATGTTGGCGGTGATGCGCAGCCCTTCCGCGCGCGCCGCCTCGATCTTCGCGATCGCCTCGTCGAGTTTCGGCCAGTTCTCCACTCCCGCGGCCTTCAGGTGGTAGATCTCGGCAGGGATGTTCGCCTCGCGGGCGATGGTGATCAGCTCGTCGATCGCCTCGAGCAACTGGTTGCCCTCGCTCCGGATGTGCGAGATGTACATGCCACCGTACTCCGCGGCGACGCGCGCGAGCTCGATCAGCTCGCCCGTCTTCGCGTAGAACGCAGGCGCGTAGATCAGCGAGGAGCCGACGCCGAGCGCACCCTCCTCCATGGCCTGTCGCACCAGCGCGCGCATGCGCTCCAGCTCATCGGGCGTGGGCGGCCGGTCCTCGTAGCCGATCTCGTGGATACGCACCGTCGTCGCGCCGACGAACGACGCGACGTTCGTCGAGACCCCACGCTCGACCAGGTACTCGAGGTACTCGCCCAGCGTGGTCCATGGGATGTCGTACTTGATGTCACCCTGCTGCTCGAGCATCTCCTGCTTCAGGGCCTCGTTCAGCGGACCCATGGACGAGCCCTCGCCGAAGATCTCGAGCGTGACGCCCTGCTTGATGCCGCTGAGCGAGCGGCCGTCCTCGATCAGGGACTCGGTCGCCCAGCTCAGCATGTTGATGAACCCCGGCGCGACGGCGAGGCCGGTGACGTCGATCTCCGTGGCGGCGGTGGCGCGGCCGACGTCGCCCACGGCCACGATGCTGTCCCCGCGGATCGCGACATCGCCGACGAACGGCGGGCCGCCGCTGCCGTCGTAGATCGTGCCGCCGCGGAGGATCACGTCGTACTGCTCACCGGGCGAGAACGAGCATGCGGCGAAGAGGGAGAGGCACACGAGTCCCAGGGTCGCGATGCGTGATGCGGCCATGATGGGATCTCCTCCGGATGCGTAGGGCCGGCGCACCCCCGCGCCGGTACACGATGCGGTTCAGTGCTCGGCTCGTGGCGTGTCGGATCGTGGATCCAAACTACGGGCATGCCGCGCGGGCCGGCAACCGCCCACGCCGCGGGCCAGGCGCGCCGAACGCGGCGCGGGTCATTCCAGGCCGTCGCGAGTCGCCGCCGATCGCCTCACCGCCGCTTCGCCAGCCATTTCTCGAGCCGCGTCAGCGGCATCGCGTTCAGCACGTTCCGCTTCTCGAGCCAGGCCCGCCGCGCCTGCGACACGCCGTAAGCCATGTAACGCAGGTCGCCCACGCTGTGCGCGTCCGTGTCGATGGCGATCAGGACGCCCAGCTCGCGCGCGCGCATGGCGTGCACGTCGTTCACGTCCAGGCGGTCGGGCTGCGCGTTGATCTCGACGGCGACGCCGAGCTCCGCCGCGGCTTCCAGCACCGCGTCCATGTCGAGCCGCACGGGCTCCCGGCGGTTGATGATCCGGCCGGTGGGGTGCGCGAGGATGTGCACGCCCGGGTGCGAGATGCCCTTGATCACGCGGTCCGTCATCTTCGTCTGCGGCATGCCCATCCGCGAGTGGACGGCGACCACCACGATGTCCAGCCGCTCGAGCCACTCGTCCGGCAGGTCCAGCGAGCCGTCCGCCAGGATGTCCACCTCCATGCCCTTGAGCACCGCGATGCCCTTCACCTTGCGCGCGACGCGGTCGATCTCCTTCCACTGCCTCGCGAGGTCCCGCGGCCTCAACCCTCCCGCCACCGCCACGGCCGGGCTGTGGTCGGTGATGGCGATGTACTCGTAGCCGCGCTCCTTCGCCGCGCGCACCATCGCCTCGATGGTGTCACGGCCGTCGCTCCACGTGCTGTGCACCTGGAGGTCGCCACGGATGTCTTCGAGCGTGACGAGGCGCGGTAGCTCGTGCCGCAGCGCCGCTTCCACCTCGCCCCGGTCCTCGCGCATCTCCGGCGGGACGAAGTCCATGCCCACGGCGCGGAAGACGTCTTCTTCCCTGGCCCCGCCCAGCCGCACCGGGCCGGGGTGCGGGCGAGGGCGGGGGAGTGTCGGGCCCGCTTTGTGGCGGGTGGCGGGCTTCCGGGCGGCGGCCCTGCCCGCGGTCCGCTGCGCTGCGGACCTTCGCGCGGTGGCGGACTTCCGTGCGGCGGCAGACCCCCGCGTGCTACCCCCTTTGCCGCGCGCCGCCGTACCTCGCGCCGCGCCGCCGTCCCGCGCCGTTTCCCGGAAGATGCCGTACTCGTTGATCTTCAGCCCGCGCTGGATCCCGAGCCAGCGGACCTTGATGTTGTGGGCCTTGGAGCCGGTGAAGTAGTGCAGCGCAGCGCCCCAGGACTCCGGCTTCACCACGCGCAGGTCCACGTGCATGCCGTTGTGCAGCACGATCGTCGCGCGGGTGGGGCCGGCGCTCTCCACGCGCGTCGCGCCGGGGTAGGCGGCGAAGTGCTCGATCACGGGGCCGGGCTTGCGCGCGGCGGCGAGGAGGTCCACATCGCCGATGGTCTCGACGCGGCGGCGGTAACTGCCCGCGACCTCCAGCTCCTCGATGCCGGGCGCGTTGCGCATGTGGGCCAGGATCGGCTGCACGAGCTGGTCCGCCTCCGAGAGCTTGAAGCGGGTGCCGTGGCGGCGGTAGTCGCGGATCGCCTGGAGCATTCGGGCGGCGGAGCGGCGGCCGAAGCCGCGCAGCGTCTCCACCTCGCCTGCGCGGATCGCCTTCTCGAGGTCGGCGACGGTGCTGACGCCGAGTTCCTCGTGCAGCCGCATTGCCTTCTTCGGCCCCACACCCTCGAGATGCATCAGCTCGGCGAGGCCTTGCGGCACCCGCTGCTCGAGCTCCTCCAGCCGCTTCAGCCGGCCGGTCCGGACGAGCTCGGTGATGTACGCGGCCATGTCCTTGCCGATGGCGGGCAGTTCCTCCAGGTCCTCGCCCGCCTCGACCATCTCCGCGACGCGGCGGGACAGGCCCTCCACGGTCCGCGCGGCGTTGCGGTACGCGCGCACCTTGAACGGGTTCTCGTTCCTCAGCTCGAGGAGGTCGGCCACCTGGTTCAGGGCGCGCGCGATCTCGACGTTCTCCATTGTCCACCTCCCCGCAGCCTACACGTCCGCGCCCGCACGCCTGAGCAGGCGAAGGAACGCCGCCTCATCCAGCACGCGCACGCCCTTCTCCCGCGCTTGGTCGAGCTTGCTGCCCGGATCCCGGCCCGCGACGACGTAGTCCGTCTGCTCGCTCACCGAGCCGTGCGCCTCGCCGCCCAGCGACTCGACCAGCGACTCCGCCTCGCTTCGCGTGAACCGTTCCAGCTTGCCGGTGAAGACGAAGCGCTTGCCCCGCAGCCCGCGCCCCTTCGGCGCCTTGGGCGGCACGGGCTCGACGCCGTGGGCGAGCAGCGCGTCGATCGCATGCTGGTTGCGCGGCTCGCTGAAGAACGCGTGGATGCCCTCGGCCAGCGCAGGACCGATGCCCTTGACCTGGCGGAGCTCGTCCAGGCTCGCGCGGCGGATCTTCTCGAGCGAGCGGAAGTGCAGGGCGAGGTCGCGGCAGGCGGACTCGCCGGCACCGGGGATGCCCAACGCGAAGAGGAAGCGGCGCAGCTCGACCTTCTTCGAGTCCTGGATCGCCCGCACGAGCTTGCTCGCGGAGCGGATCGTGAAGTGCGGGAGCTGCGCGACGTCCTCGGGGCGGAGCTCATAGAGATCGGCCAGCTCGTGGACGAGCCCGCTGTCCACGAGCGCCTCTGCCGTCACCTGGCCGATCCCGCCGATGTCCATCGCATCCCGCGAGGCGTAGTGGCGGATCCGCTCGCGGAGCTGGGCGGGGCAGCCGAAGCGGTTGGGGCAGCGGGTGAGCGGGCCCTGCCTCTGGAGCTCCGTGCCACACGACGGGCAGTGGTCGGGGAAGCGGTACGGCTCTCCCCGCTTGCGCCCGGGCTCCGGGATCCGCTCCACGACCTCGGGGATCACATCACCAGCGCGGTGGATGCGCACGAGGTCGCCGGGGCGGATGTCCCGCCGCCGGAGCTCCTCACGGTTGTGCAGCGTTGCACGCGCGACGACGACACCGCCGACCTGTACCGGCTCGAGCTGCGCGACGGGCGTGATCAGCCCCGTGCGGCCGACCTGCACGATGATGGCAGTGACGCGCGTGACCTCGACCCGCGGCTCGAACTTGTAGGCGAGCGCCCAGCGCGGGTGCCTCGCCGTCGCGCCCAACTTCCGGCGTAGGTCGTGCCGGTCCACCTTGATGACGATGCCGTCGATCTCGAAGCCGAGCGTGGCGCGGCGCTCCCCGAGCTCGGCGTGGTAGGCGTCGATATCGTCCACGTCATCGGCGAACCGGACCGGCTCCACCACGCGCAGCCCCCAGTCGCGCAGCGCGCGGAGCACCTCCTCGTCGGTCTCGAAGGACGCGCCCCGCACCTCCAGGATCTCGTAGGCGATGAAGTCCAGGGAGCGCTGGGCGGTGATGCGTGGATCGAGCTGCCGCAGCGAGCCCGCCGCGGCGTTGCGCGGGTTCGCGAACGGCTCCTTGCCGTTCTCGAGGAGCCGGCGGTTCAGTTGCTCGAACGCACGCACGGTCATCATCACCTCGCCCCGCACCGCGAGCAGGCGCGGTGGGCGACGGCCGTCCATGCTACGCAGCCGGAGCGGCACGGACGGGATCGTTCGCGCGTTCGCCGTGACGTCCTCGCCCCTCACCCCGTCCCCGCGGGTGACCGCGCGGGTGAGCACGCCGTTCTCGTAGACCAGCTCGATCCCGGCGCCGTCCAGCTTGGGCTCGAGGATGAAGCGCACATTGCGCGTGGCCTCTCGGCGCACGCGGGCGACGAAGCGCGCCACGGCGTCGCGCTCCCGCGTCGCCTCCAGACTGGTCATGGGCGCCGTGTGCTCGACCGTCTTGAACTGCGGCGCCGGCTCGCCGGCCACGCGCTGCGTGGGCGAGTCGGGCGTGACCAGATCGGGGAACTGCTCCTCGATGCGCTTCAGCGCGTCGAAGAGGCGGTCGTACTCCTCGTCCGAGATCTCCGGCCGGTCGAGCACGTAGTAGAGGTAGTCGTGGCGGCGGATCTCCTCGCGCAACCGCTCGACGAGGCGGCGGGCTTCCGGCCGGGAGAGCGACCGGATCTCGGCCTCGGTCGGCACGGCGAGCTGCCTGGCACGTCGGGTTGCCATGTGCCATCCTGTCGGGAGTGTGGGCCTGACGCCGCGGAGCCCGCCGGCGGGCACGGGTCCTGCGCGGCGGTCGGCAACCGGGGTCGCGGCGCGGCCGGATTGCGCGTGCTGCGCAGGAACGGTACCACGATCGGAGCCGCCGGAACAGACCCATGCTCGAGCTGACGGAGAACGCGCGTCGCGTCCTCGAAGCCCGTTACCTGCGCCGCGACGCCGAGCGGCGCATCATCGAGACGCCGGAACAGCTCTTCGAGCGCGTCGCCCGCGCCGTCGCCCACGCGGAGCTGCTGCTCGGCAACGCCGCGCAGGCCGCGCACTGGGAGGCGGAGTTCCATGCCCTGATGACCCGCCTCGAGTTCCTGCCCAACACGCCCACGCTGATGAACGCGGGCACGCCGCTGGGCCAGCTCGCCGCGTGCTTCGTGCTCCCCGTCGGCGACAGCATGGAGGAGATCTTCGAGGCGCTCAAGCAGATGGCGCTGATCCAGCGCACCGGCGGCGGGACGGGCTTCTCCTTCTCACGGCTCCGGCCCCGCGGAGCCACGCTGCTCTCCACCGGCGGGACCACGCCGGGCCCCATCGCGTTCATGAAGGTCTTCGACTGCGCCACGGAGAACGTGAAGCTGGGCGGCCGGCGCCGCGGCGCCAACATGGGCATCCTGCGCGTGGACCACCCGGACATCCTCGAGTTCATCGGCGCCAAGCTGGGCGGCCGCGCGCTGCGCAACTTCAACATCTCCGTCGGCGCGACGGACGCCTTCATGGAGGCGGCGCTCTCCGGCCGGACGTACGAGCTGCGCGACCCGCGCACCGGCGCCGCGACGGGAACGCTGGATGCCGGCGAGGTCTTCGAGCGCATCGTGGATGCGGCGTGGCGCACGGGTGACCCCGGGCTCGTCTTCCTCGATGCGATGAACCGCGCGAACCCGACGCCGCACGTGGGCGAGATCGAGGCGACGAACCCGTGCGGCGAGATCCCGCTGCTGCCCTACGAGTCGTGCAACCTCGGCTCGATCAACCTCGGACGCATGGTGCGCGAGCGGAACGGCCGCGTGGAGCTGGACAGGGAGAAGCTGCGGGCCACGGTGCACACCGCCGTCCGCTTCCTGGACGACGTCATCGAGGTCGGCCGCTTCCCGGTGCCCGAGACCGAGGCGATCACGCGCGCCAACCGCAAGATCGGGCTCGGTGTCATGGGCTTCGCCGACCTGCTGATCCGACTCGGCATCTCTTACGACTCCGATGATGCCGTGCGGGTCGCGGACGACGTCATGGGCCTGATCGCCGAGGAGGCGCGGGAGGCGTCCGCCGCGCTGGCGGCGGAGCGCGGCGTGTTCCCCAACTGGAAGGGGAGCGTCCACGAGCGCGAGGGGCGGCCGCTCCGCAACGCCACGCAGACCGCGATCGCGCCCACCGGCACGATCAGCATCATCGCGGGAGCGAGCGCCAGCATCGAGCCGCTCTTCGCCCTCGCCTACCGGCGCAGCCACGTGCTCGAGGACGAGACGCTGCACGAGGTCAACCCGCTGTTCCTGCGCGCCATCGAAGAGCTCGGCCTGGACGCGGACGCACTGGTCCCCGCGGTGCTCGAGACCGGCAACCTGCGGGACGCGCCTGGCGTGCCGGAGGAGTTGAAGCGCATCTTCGTCACGGCGCTGGAGATCCCGCCGGACCGGCACCTGGACATCCAGGTGGCGTTCCAGCGGCACGTGGACAACTCGGTGTCGAAGACCGTGAACCTGCCCGAACGCGCGACGCCGGACGACGTCGCCCGGATCTACCGCCGCGCGTGGGAAGAGGGGCTCAAGGGCATCACGATCTACCGCTACGGGAGCAAGGGCACGCAGGTTCTGGAGCTGGGCCGCGGCGAACGGCCGGCGCAGTACGACCACGGCGCGCCCTGCGATCCCGGCGAGTCTCGCATCTGATGGCCACGACGAACGCAGCGTTGACGACGACGCGACCCGCGCCGCACGCACGCGGCGCGGGCTCCGGGGCGTTGCGCCGCGTGCGCCGGGGGCGACGTCGTCGCCTCTCCTTGCTCGCGTGCGTCCTGCTCCCGCTCGGGTGCAGCATCCCCCGCTGGCCGGCGCACGGCCCCATCACCTCGCCGTTCGGCCTGCGGTTCGATGGGATCCGGCCGGAGATCCATCGCGGCGTGGACATCGCGCTTCCCGAGGGCACGCCGGTCATGGCGATGAAGCGCGGCCGCGTGCGGCACGCCGGGCCGTTGGGCGGGTACGGGCTGACCGTCATCATCGAGCACGGGCCCACGCTGGTCACGTTGTACGCGCATCTGTCCGAGGTGCGCGTGCGCGCGGGCGAGGAGGTGCAGGGGAAGCAGGTGATCGGGCTGTCCGGCCGTACCGGCAACGCCACCGGCCCACACCTCCACTTCGAGGTGCGGCGATGGGGGCGGTACGAGGATCCGGTTCCGTTGCTGGGGGGGCCGCCGTAGGAGGAATCGGCGACCGCATCGGGTGTCGCGGTACGGGCTGGCGCCATGAGCGTTGGCCGCGCCGGGTCGCGGCAAAGTCCCACACTCGATGCCGCTCGCCCCGGCGCCATGGAAGTTGGCCGCACCGGGCGCGGCAAAGCTCCAACGCAGCGCCGCCCGGTTCTACGCCATGGAAGTTGGCCGCGCCCGGTGCGGCGAAGTTCCGACGCAACTCCGCGCGGCTACGTGAGCCCGGAAGTTCGCCGCGCCGGGCAGCGCGAGGTCCGCTCCCGAGGCAGCCAGCCAGGTGCATGGCCTTGACGCAGCGGCGGCCCCGCGGAGTCTCCGCGAGGCCGCCGCGCGGCTCGGATGAGCGCGCTGCTCTCACCGGAACCGCACCAGTTGCGCCTCGTTGCGGCCAAGGTAGCGGATTTCCACGCGCACCCGGTCGCCGCGGCGCAGGCGGTCGAACCGGCGTGCGTCATCGCGGGACAGCCGGCTCGGCACCACGACCCGGATGTTGCCCGAGCGGCCCGGGTCCAGCACGAAGTAGCCGCGGCGCGCGTCCACCTGCCGCACGACGCCCGAGACGCGCTCGACGCGACCGACCACCGCCGGGGTGCGACGGGCGTAGTCCCGGATCACCTCCACGCGCTCCGCCCGCGGTGCGCCGTACCGGTCGTACCGCAGCTCCATCCGCACCCGGTCTCCGCGGTCCAGGACCGAGACCGAGGAGCGCATCGGGCCGTAGATCACCTGCGTGCGGCTGTCGTACCGGGCCACCACGTTGCCGCCCCGCTGGTCCCGGACCTGGATCAGGTTGCGGCGCGTGTCCACCGACCGGACCTCGCCCACCACGACCCGCCTCGATGCCGTCGGCCACGGCGCCGACGACGCACGCGCCGTCGAGCACGCGCTCGCCGCCCCGGCCAGCAGCGTGAGGACCAGCAACGTCGCTTGGGTCTTACGAGCGTTCAGAACCATAGGCACCCCCGGGTCACGGAAACGACGGTCCCCGACCCAGGGGCAACCCGGGTGCCAATCCTAAGTGACGGAATCAGGCCGATTTACGGTTCGTGCTGCCCCCTGGGGGAAACGGATGAGTGTGGCCGGGAGTGGACACTCTGGCCGGGTGGCCGGTCGGCTGGCCAAGCCGGCGCCACGCGCCGGGGACGCGCTGCCTCCGCCGAAACCGCGCCCCGCAGGCCGGGGCGCGGCGCGGGGCGCAGGGGGCGCGCTGATCCGGCCGCCGTTCCCGCGCATGCGTGGCGGCTGCGTCGTCGCTGTCGTAGGGCGGTGCGTAGTCCGGGCCGTTCCCGCGCATGCGTGGCGGCTGCCGTGTGTGCGGGGGACGGCCATTCGCGCAGAGGACGTGGCCGTCGCGGACGAGCGGCCGCCACACCGCCGCCGGCGCCCGTCACGCCGCCGCGGACACGGTCCAGCGCGGCACGGTCAGGGTGTCCTGGTCCGCGAGGATCCGGAGCGGGTTCTCGGACAGGAGCAGGCGGGCCTGCTCCGCCGCGCCCCGGGCCACGAGGCGCTGCCCGACCTGGGCGGGGGAGACGGGGCGCGCGTCCGCGTGGTGGTCGGTGGAGATGAGGTCGATCAACCCCTCCCGGAGGAGCTGCCAGGCGAGCTCCTCGATCGCCTCGCCGTAGCCGCCCAGGACGCTGCCGCCGTTGAGCTGGAGCAGGGCGCCGGCCTCCTTCCACGCGCGGATCTCTGCGATGTCCACCGGGCTGCCGTTGCGGCGGTAGCGCTCGGGGTGCGCGACGATGGGGAGCCGGCCGGCGGCGCGCACGGCGCGGACGACGCCGGGTGGGTCGTCGCCCAGGTCGAAGCCGAACTCGATCAGCGCGTAGCGCGTACCGGCGATGCCGAGGTTCGCGGCGGCGAAGGAGGCTTCGGCGGTGGCGGGGTCCGGCACGAGGATCTCCTGGCCGAACTGGAGCCGGGGCACGTCCGTGCGGCCCGCGCAGGCGGTCACCAGTTCGTGGTAGGCGTTCTGGAGCCGCTCCAGCCGCTCGCGGAGGGCGCCGGGTTCGTGGACGAGCCGGGCGTCCAGGTGGGGGCTGACGGCGAGTCGGCGGACGCCGTCGCGGGCGAGGGCGCGGAGGTGGCTGACCGATTCCTGGATGCTGCGTGCCCCGTCGTCCACGGCGGGCAGCAGGTGGTTGTGCAGGTCTGCGAGGTCCGAGGCGTTGAATTCAGGCATCGTGTGAGTTCCGGCTGGTCGGTCGCCGGCGCATTCTCCGGCCGGCGCTGCGAGAAATATACCGAGTGGGCGGCCGTCCTGTGGTGGCCGTGTTCCGGGTCGAGTCCGTCTCCGGGCACCGGCTCATGCACGTGCTCGTCGAGTGCCGACGACGCCGCGCAGCACCTCCTCCTGGGCGAGGTCGGCGCCGGCCAGCACGGGTCGGCGCTGGGTCCAGCGGGCCTCCAGGAAGGCGGCGATCTCGGCGCGGGTGCGATCCGGCGGCCAGTCCAGCAGCTCGGCCATGAGGTGGGCCGCCGGCGCGGCGCAGTCGAGGCCGTCGCACGTGCCGGCGCCGAGGTGGGTGTGGCGGCGTAGGTCCTCGAGGGTGCGGCAGCCCTCCTCGCGCACGGCGTGGCGGACCTCGGCGGCGGTGACGGCTTCGGAGCGGCAGATCGGGGCGAGCTCGGCGGGCGAGGCGGCGCCGAGCACGTCGGCGGCGCGGCTGCCGAGTCGGCGCCAGACCCGCTCGATCGCCGCGGGCGGCAAGGGGATCCTTCGCGCCAGGGCCTGGAAGTCCGGCGGCTCTTCGGCGCCGGGCAACGGGCGTGTCCCGGTCACGCAGGGCCTCGGCGCGTGGCCTAGTTTTTTCAGCACGACGTCCGTCGCCTCCTCGGCGAAGAGGCGGTAGGAGGCGAGTTTGCCGCCGGCCATCGAGAGCAGGCCGGGCACGCCGTCGCGCGCCTCGTGGTCGATGACCTCGTGACGGCGCGACAGCGCGTCCGCAGCCACGCCCCACTCGAAGAGGGTGTTGCGGACGCCGGCCCACGCGCGCAGCGGGCGCCAGCGCCGCGCCTGGGGAAGGGCGCGGGCGGCGGCTTCGATCACGTACTCGACCTCGTCGCGCGTGACCTCTGCGTCCACGCGTGCCGGGTCGCCGTAGTAGTCGTCATCGGTGGTTCCGACGATCGTCTCGGCGCCGTGCGGGACCAGGAAGAGGGTGCGGCCGTCGATGCCTTCCAGGATCAGCCCGAAGTTCCCGATCCGGCGCTCGAAGGTGACGTGAATCCCCTTACCCGGCCGGAGCGGCACGCTGGCGCCCGCGAGCGCAGCGACGCGCGCGGCCCACGGCCCCGCGGCGTTGAGCACCAGTCGCGCCTCCACGCCCCACGCCCGGCCGTCCAGCCGGTCCCGCACGCGCACGCCGCGCACGGTGCGGCCGGAGAACAGCACCTCCTCGACCTCCGTGTGCGGGAACACGTCGGCGCCCGCGGCGCGCGCGTCCAGCGCGTTGAGCGCCGCGAGGCGGAAGACGTCGACGCCCCACTCGTCGAGCGTCAGGGCGCCGGTCACGTCCGGCGCGAGGCCGGGTTCGATGCGGCGCGCTTCCTCCGCGGACAGGCGCGCGTGCCGCAGCCCGCCCTTGGCGCGGGCGTGCGGGTCGTAGGCGGAGAGGAACGCCTCCATCGCCTCGGCGCGGAGGCGGGAACCGCCGAAGAGCGGCCAGAGGAACGGGATGCGGAACATCAGGTGGGGCGCGATGCGACGCACGCGGCCCGCGTCCTCGGACGACGTCCGCGTCGTCGGCACGTCGTAGAGCAGGTAGCGGATGCCGCCGTGCACCATTCGGGTGGACGCGCCCGTGGTGCCCGCGCCCCAGTCCTCCCGCTCGAAGAGCGCGACGCGCAGCCCGCGGAGCGCCGCGTCCCGCGCCACGCCGGCGCCGTTGATCCCCCCGCCGATGATGACCAGGTCGTACATGCGGTGCTGACTCCGCGCGCGCTGGCCCGCGCCGTCGGATGCCGCAGCCCCTGCGCAGCCGCTGGGCGCCGGCCTTCGGCCCGGGCGCCGCACGCCCTCGGCGCGTCTGGCGCGTCTTCGGTTCCGGACCGGGCTCCGCGGGCGCTCTGCGCCCGCCGGACTCCGGGCTCGGCGTCCAGCGGCACGCTGCCCGCAAGCAGGGGCGCTCCCGCTCTGCTCCGGGGGTGCGCCCCTGGCTCCGCGGCGCCCAGTGCGCGCCGCGCAGCGCGCGCGGAACCCCGGGCGGCCGCCGGGCCGTCGGCACCCCAGGATAGCCCCTCCGAGGTCTTTCCGTCCATGGAGGTAACCGTTATGTTGGACACGGGCCCACCCCCTCACCGAGCCCGCGCCATGCCCCGGACACTCCTATTGACCGGCCTCTTCCTGGCCCTGGCCGGAAGCATCACCGAAACGGCCGGCCAGTCGGCGACCGCGGAAGCGGAGCTCCGCCGCGGGATCGACGCATACGTGCAGGGCGACACCGCGGCCGCGCTCCGGCTGTTCGACCGCGCCATCGAGCTGGACCCCCACCTCGCCGAGGCGCACTTCCATCGCGGCCTCGTCCTGGCCAGCCGCGCGGACGCCCGCGCCACCAACTACCGCGACCGCCTGGAAGCCCAGGCGTCCCTCGAGACCGCGCTCCGCTACGACCCCAACAACCCGATGTACCTGCTCGAGCTGGGCAAGCTGATGCTGAAGCAGCAGATCCGGCTCGACGCGGAGCGGATCTTCAATCGGGCGCTGGACGCGGCGGCGCGGGCGGACGCGGCCACGCTGGCCGAGGTCCACTACCAGCTCGGGCTGATGCGCGAGACGCAGTGGCTCCGCTTCAGCATCCGCCACAACCTGCCGTTCAACGTCTCGCACCTCGATGCCAACGCCGCATTCCGCGACTCGCGCTACGTGTGGGACCTGCTCGAGGCATCGATGAAGCCCGGCGGCGGCGAAGAAGATCGGGAACGGATGCTCGAGCACTTCCGCGCCGCGATCCGCGCAAACCCCGCCCACATCGGCGCGAACACCCACCTCCTCGCCTACCTGTACGACGAGGGGATGACCGACGAGTACCTCGCGGTCGCCCGCCAGTTCGTGCGCGCCGCGCCGTCCAGCCCCGAGGCGTACCTGGCGCTCGGCCTCGGGCTGCACCGCGCCGCCAAAGTGGACGAGGCGGCGGGCGCGTTCGAGGTCGCGCTGACGCTCATGGACCCGGCGCTCCGCGAGGACTTCGAGAACATCGCCCGTATCCTGTCCGTGGAAGCGGAGAAGACGTACTCGAGCCTCACGCCCGCCCAGCGCCGCGAGTACGAGCGCCGCTTCTGGGCGCAGGCCGACCCGCTCTTCCTGACCGCGGCCAACGAGTTCCGGCTCGAGTACATGGCGCGCATGGCGTACGCCGACATGCGGTTCGGCATCCCGGAGTACGGCCTGCGCGGCTGGGAGACCGACCGCGGCTTGATCTACGTCCGGTACGGCGAGCCCGTGCGCAAGGCGACGTTCGCGCCACCCACGACCCGCACCACCGACATGGACGCGCTGGGCAAGGTCACGACGGTGTGGGCTTACGGCCGCGACGGCCCGGTCTTCGTGTTCCGGCAGAACCCGGGGTACCGACGCGCCGTGTTCGCCGGAGACTTCGAGTTCTACGCCGAGGATTACCGTAGCCGGCGGCCGGCGGTGTTCACCACGCCGTCCATCCCGGAGCAGTTCGATCTGCCCGTGCAGGTCGTCCGGTTCCGCGGGCCGAACGGCGCGCTCGACATCGAGGTGCATTCGCTGTTGCCGCTCGCCCGCCTCGGCTCCGACGCCGCCGTCGCCGAAGGCGAGATCGAGTTCGGGCTGTTCATCCAGGACGAGAAGGCGAAGGAGCTGCAGCGCGACACGCGGACCGAGGTCGTCGCGTTCCGCGGCGACAGCGCCGAGGCGAACCGCATCGAGAGCTGGCGCATCACGCTGTCGCCGGCGCCCCAGTACCTCGTGGGCGTCGAGGCACGGGATCCGTTGACCTGGCGCTCCGCCGCCGGCAGGGTCGTCGTCCCCGCGACGACGTTCTCCGCCGGCACCCTCGGCGTCTCCGACCTGCTGCTCGCCCACGACGTCGAGCCGCTCACGGCGGAGCCGGTCCAGAGGCACGACTTCCGCGTCGTGCCCAACCCGGCGATGCGCTACCGGGCGGACGAGCCGGTCTCGATGTACTTCGAGATCTACAACCTGCTCCCCGACGCCGACCAGTTCGCGTCGTACGAGCTCGAGCTCACGGTCACCATCGAGGAGATCGAACGGAAGGGGCCGGCCATTGCGAAGCTCCTGGGCGAGCTGGCGGACAAGTGGGGGCTGACGGCGGAAGGGAGCGACGTCGTGCAGCTCCGCTTCCGCAAGGAGGCGCACGTCCGGGCGCGGGACATGATCCCCGAGTTCTTCAAGATCCAGCTCCCCGGCGCGCCTGAGGGCCGCTACCGCTTGAAGCTGACGGTGCGCGACCGCAACGCGGGCCGGACCGTCGTCACGGAGCGGGAGTTCCGGATCGGCAACGACGATGGAGAGGAGCCGCGATGACAGCGAGGGTGAACGGTCTCATCGTGCCGCTGGTGCTCGCCGCGCTCCTGTCTTCGAGCGTGCTGCCCGCCTTCGCGCAGGCAGGGCCGGCCGACGATCCCGCCGCTCCGTCCGGGCGCAAGGGCCTCGCCGGCCACCGCAGGTACATCCTGGGCGCGGTCGGCCTGGCGATCGGCGCGGTCCCGGCGCTGTTCGTCCCGTCCCAGAGCAGCGACCGTCGCGGCACGTGCGCGACCCGCGGCTGTGTCACCTTCCTCGCCGGCACGATGGGCGCCGTTGCCGGCTACCTCATGGGGCGGGACATGGACCGGGCCGCGGCCGCCCGCGCCGCGCGTGGACCGGAGCTCCGGCTGCCGACGCAGCGCGTGGAGCTGGAGCTCGTGCCGGAGACGGTCGATGCCTTCGAGTCGGGCGCCATCGTCGTCGGCAGCGAGGGGATCGTGATGGTGGACCGGGACAGGACGACGCGGCGCGGCGGCACCATCCGCGGCGTCCGGGCGGTGGCCGCGCTGCCGGCCCACGACGCCATGCTCGCCGCGACGACCAGCGGCATCTACTCGTTCGCGCTGAGCGGCTCCGAAGGCGATGGGCGCCTGGTCCTGCGGGGGGATGGCGTGGCGCTGGAGCCCGTGGCCGCTGACCAGGTGGTGCTGAGCAGCTCGAACCTGCTCCGCCGGCTCCGGCTTTCTGGCCACGGCGCGCTGCTCGAGCTGACCGAGGAGGCGCGCCTCGAGAGCGACGGCCTCTCGACCGCGTTCGCCTACGCCCCCCAGACCGGCATCCTGTGGGCGGTGAGCGGCGACCGCGTCGTCGCCAGAACGACCCAGCTGGAGGAGATCGGGAGTGTCGCCCTGCCTGCGATCGGCCGCACGATCTCGCTCAGCGGCGGCCGGGCGCTGGTCGCGGCCGGCACCGCCGGCCTCTTCTTGCTGGACGTCCAGCAGCCGAGCGCGCCGCGGGTGCTGGCGCAGGTCCGGGGGATCGGATTCGCGTTCGACGCGGTACTGGATGGGGACACGGCCTACGTCGCTGGTGGCCGGGCGGGGCTCCTCGTCCTGGATGTGACCGACCCGACGGCGCCGCGGGTTGTAGGAGCGGCGTCCAACCTGGGGTTCGTGAGCAGCGTGGCCCTGGCCCCGGACGGCCAGGTCTATGTCACGGACCGCGAAGGCGCGCGACTGTTCGTCGTGCAGCCGAGGGCGAGCGGGCAGGCCGCGCGCGAGCGCTGAGCCCGCGACGGCCAAGGATCCCGATGGACGGCGAGCGGTTCACCCTACGGGCACACGAGCACTGGCACAGGTACCGGCGCATCTTCCGGCGTGCGTTGCTCGCGTCGGTGCTGTTCCACCTGCTGGTGTTCCTCGTCTTCGGCGGCAGGCTCCGCACGCCGCCCTCGCCTTTCGCGGCCGCGGGGCCGCGCGCCGGCGACGACCGGGCCGCGGCGGCCGGCGGCGGCATGCAGGCCGTGGCGCTGGTGCTGCCGCCGGAGCGCGAGCCGATCCCGCGGCCGCCCATGCCCGTGATCGCCCCGGACATCGTCATCGAGGTCGAGGACGTGACGAAGACGGAGACCCGGATCCCGGCCGTCGACTTCAGCGAGACCCCCGGTCTCGGCGGCAACGAGAAGGGGCCGGACACGGGGCCGGGTCTCGAGGGCGGCACGGGCCGGGGCGACGGCGGCACCGCCGCCACCGGGCGCTTCCGGGTCATCCCTCCCTCGCCGCGCGGGATGATCCTCCCGCCCAGCGATCGGCCCAGCAACGTCAAGGGCAAGGAGATCGCGATCTGGGTCTTCGTGAACGAGATGGGCCGCGTCGTCCCGGACTCCACGCGTCTCCAGCCCTCCACCGGCAACCCCAGCTTCGACGAGCGGCTGCGCCGCCAGGCCGCCCAGTGGATCTTCGAGCCCGCCCGCCGCGGCGGCCGGCCGGTGGCGGAGTGGTTCCAGTACGTGATCAGCCTGTAGCGGTCGGCGGCGACGGGCGAGCCGCGCCATCCTCCGCGCTCGATCCCTCGTCGTCCACGCCCATGCCTCCGCGCCCGGTGCAACGGTGCGCATCCGCACGCCGGACCTTGCCCTGCGCGCGCGCCTGGCCGATCTTTGCGCTTCGAAGCCGACACGGGATCAGCGGAGGCGCGATGATCGTACGCCGGTACGGCACGACGGTGCAGAGCGTGGCGCCGAACTTCGATTCGCGGGCGATGACGGAGATCGGCTTCCAGCGGACCAACGACCTGGTGATGCCGGCCGAGGAGTTCCTGGAGCGGCACGAGCGGGTCGGGAGCCGGGAGCTGACCGCGAGCGCCGAAGGCGACGTGAAGGACGAGGCGGAGCAGGCGCTGCTGAAGTCGCTCCTGGAGCAGCTCCGGGCGCTGGAAGCCGAAGTGGGCGAGGGGCACGTGCTCATGGTGGAGAACCAGCCGGGGCAGGACTACCCCAAGACGCGGGACCGCACGACGAACGTCGTGGTCGCGGGTCAGAACCGGCTGTACTTCCACTGGACCATTGACCCGCCGCTGAAGCTGGGGATCTACCGCGCGAAGGCAGGTTGAGGGGGATTGCCGTGGCGGGGCGCGGCGCCGGACTGCGCGGCACCCCGTGGGGGGCTCCTGCCCGGCACGGAGCGGCGGGCATCATCGCAACGCAGGGCGGGCGCGACATGGGCACTGGGCTGCCGGCCCCGTACGCCGTGGCGACGCACGGGAAGACCATCCTCGTCGCGCGCCGCGAAGCGCTGGACTGGGCGCAGAGCGCGCTCGAACGGGCGGGCACGCTGTACGCGTACGCCGCCGGCCGTGAGGGCGCGCGGGTGTTGCAGGGCCGCGGGCCGGCGTACTGCATTGACGGGCCCACAGGCGCGTGCGTGGTGCGGCACTACCGGCGCGGCGGCGAGGTCGCGCGCTGGCTGGGTGACCGCTACCTCCACGCGGGCGAGCCGCGTCCGCTACGCGAGCTCCGGGCCAGCGAGGAGGTGCGCCGTCGCGGCATTGACACCCCCGTCGTGCTCGCGCTCGCCATCTATCCTGCGGGCGCGTTCTACCGCGCCGACATCGCGACCGCGTTCGTGCCTGGCGCGCATGACATGGCCGCGGCGCTGTTCGGCCCGAGGTCGCTGGAGGGGGCGGACCGACTGGCGGCCTGGGCGGCGGCCGGCTCGCTGCTGCGCGCCCTGGGCGAACGCGGCGTCGCGCACGCCGACCTGAACCTCAAGAACGTCCTCCTGGACACCTCCGAGCGGCCGTTCCGGGTGATGCTCCTGGACCTGGACCGCTGCCGCGTGGCGCCGCGGCTCACGGCGCTCGCGCGCCTCGGCATGCTGCGGCGGTTCCGCCGCTCGGCGGCGAAGTGGGCGAAGATGGCAGGCCGAACCATCACGGACGAGGAGCGCCGCGCCTTCGAGCGCGCGTATCGGGGAGGGACGCTTGGCTAGCGCGGCGCCGGCGCGTGCGCCACGCTTGTCCCTGGTCGAACCGCCGCGCGAGATCGGGATCATCATGCTCAGCGCGCTGGGCGATGCCGTCCACGTGCTGCCCGTCGCCAACGCGCTGAAGCGGGCGTGGCCCGAGTCCCGCATTACCTGGGTGATCCAGCCCGTGCCGTACCGGCTGGTCCACAACCATCCCGCCGTTGACGACTTCATCCTCTTCCACCGGCAGCGGGGCACGCGCGCGCTCCAGTCGTACATGGAGATCCGGGAGCTGTTCGCGCACCGTCACTTCGACCTGTTGCTCGGCCTGCAGGTCTACTTCAAGGCGGGGCTGCTGACGGCGCTCGCCCGGGCGACGGTGAAGCTCGGCTTCGACCGTCGCCGCGCCCGGGACTTCAACTGGCTCTTCACCACGCACCGCATCCCGGCGCGGCCGCCGGCCCATGTGCAGGACCAGTACTTCGAGTTCCTGGAGTACCTGGGCGTGGACCCGCATCCGGTGGAGTGGGGGATCACCCTGACCGACGTGGAGCGGGAGCGGCAGCGCGAGTTCTTCGAGCGGCTCCGCCGGCCGGTGTGTGGCGTTGTCGTCGGGACGAGCAACGTGCGGAAGAACTGGGCGCCCGAGCGGTACGTCCGCCTGGTCCAGGCGCTCGAGGCCGACTGGGGGTTCACCACCGTGCTGATCGGGGGGCCGTCCGCCGAGGAGCGCCGCACCGCCGACATCATCCTGGCGTCGGGCACGCGCGCCATCGATGCCCTGGGCGATGACGTCCGCCGTCTGGTCTACCTGCTGGATGGCTGCGACCTCGTGGTGAGCCCGGACACCGGGCCGCTGCACATCGCCCGGGCGCTGGACGTGCCCGTGATCGGCCTCTACGGCAACACGAACCCCAAGCGTCACGGGCCGTACCGCAAGTACGAGGACCTGGTGGTGGACGGCTACGCGCGCTGGCCGGGCGAGGACTACCCGATCAGCATGGAGCGGCGGAAGGACGGGATGGAGCGCGTCACGGTGGACGCGGTCCTCGAGAAGGTGCAGCTCGCGGTGGAGCGTTACCTCGGGAAGTAGGGTGGGGGCCGGGGCGTGAGGGCGTGGGCGCGAGGCGGTGCGCTGCCCCCCACGCCCCCGGCGCCTCGGTCAGAACTCCACGTCGAATTCCCCTGCCGTGATCACGCGCGTGCCGGTCGCGCTGGCGTTGGCCAGGTACGCCGTGAACTCGAACGTGCCGGCGACCCGTTCCGCGGTGAGCGTCGTCACCGCGATCGCCCCGGTCCCCTCGCTGCTGCCGCCGACGTACCGTTGCCGGTCGGCGACGGTCAGGAGCGCGTTGGTCGGCGCTCCGGTCTCGATCCGGTAGGTTCCGGTCCCGTCATCGAAGAACGCGAAGGCGATGGTCCGCTGGGAGCGGTCGGAGCCGGAGACCGTGATCACGCCTTGTTCGGTGCGCATCGCCGTGGTGATCGACGCGGTCCACGCCTCGCCATCGATGCGCGCGGTCATCTGGCCGCCGTCGGGTGTCGGCTCCGCCGCGTCGCTGCCGCATGCGGCGAGGGTGAGGACGACGGCCCTCGCCGTCGTCCTCCATCGTGGGGGCGAGCGCATTGGGCTGTCTCCTCGGTCTGGTGCCCGGGGCGCCAGGGTGGCCTCGCGCCGGTCGCGCCACCCGTGGCGCGGCGGGTCGGGCGGGCCGCCAGTATCGCACCGGACACCGGCGTCGCACAAGGACGGCGGTGGAACCGGCCGGCGGAGGGCGGCCGGGGCAGGCCCCCGCGGCCGTGGGATGGCGGCGCCTGCCCGAATTGACCCCGCCCGAAGCCCGGCGCTAACTTTGCGTGTATGCAGGGCGTAGCAAAGCGGATCCTGTGGGTGGATGACGAGGTGGAGCTGTTCGAGCCCCACCTCCTTTTTCTCCGGCAGCGCGGCTACCACGTAGACACGGCGTCCAACGGCGACGACGCGCTGGCCATCGTCCGCCAGCAGGCGTACGACCTCGTGCTGCTGGATGAGCAGATGCCCGGGCGCCGGGGGCTGGACGTGCTGGTCGAGTTGCGCCGCACGGAGCCCGAGGCGCGCGTGGTCATGATCACGAAGTCCGAGGAGGACCGCACGCTGATGGAGGCGATCGGCCGCCAGGTGGACGACTACCTGGTGAAGCCGGCCACGCCGCGGCAGGTCCTCTCGGTCGCGGCACGGCTGCTCGAGGGGCCGCAGCTCCGGCAGCAGCAGGCGGCGCAGGACTTCGCGGCGCAATTCGGCGCGCTCACGCGGCGCCGCACCGAGGCCGCGAGCTGGCAGGACTACGTCGCCCTGTACCACGAGCTGGTGAATTGGGACCTGCGGCTGCACGAGGCGGGTGAAACCGCGCTCGCCGACTCGGTCGCGGCGCTGATGGCGGACCTGCGGCGGGAGTTCGGCGCGCTGGTGGTGCGGGAGTACGCGGACTGGGCCGCCGCGGCGGGCGGCAGTGCGGGCCGCCCGGGCCGCGCCCCGGAGGCGGCGGACCGCCCGCCGCTCTCGACGGACGTGGTCGAACGCTACGTCCTGCCGCACGTGGGCAAGGGCCCGCTCCTGTTCGTGATCATCGATTGCCTGCGCCTGGACCAGTGGCGCGTGCTGCGCCCGCTGCTGGCCGGCGAGTTCGACATCACAGAGGAGCTGTACCTCAGCATCCTCCCCACGGCGACGCCGTACGCGCGCAACGCGATCTTCAGCGGCCGGTTCCCGGATTGGATCGCCCGCGAGCGGCCGGGGTGGTGGGGCATGGAGGAAGGCAGCCTGAACGCCTTCGAGGACGAGCTGTTCCGCGAGCAGCTCCGCCGCCTCACGGGCCGGGACGTGCCGGTCCACTACGAGAAGGTCTTCACAGATGCGGAGGCGGACGGGCTGCTCAAGCGCGTGCGCGGCGCGCTGCGGGGGGACACCGTCGTCACCGCGGTCTTCAACTTCATCGACCTGCTGACGCACGGCCGCAGCGAGTCGGCGATCCTGATGGAGGTGGCGCGCGACGTGCCGGCGTTGCGTGCGTTGACGCGCCAGTGGTTCGAGCGGTCCGCGGCCTACCGGCTGCTGCGGGACGCCGCGGCCCGCGGCATCACCGCCGTCGTGACCACCGACCACGGCTCCATCATGTGCGAGCGGCCGGTCACGGTCTACGCGCGGCGGGACGCGACCGCGAACCTCCGCTACAAGTTCGGCGCCGACCTGCGCGCGGAGTCGCCATCGGCGGTGTTCGCCATCAACGATGCCCGCGTGCTCCGCTTCCCGCGCGGGCGCCTGGCCACCAACTACCTGCTCGCTCTCGAGGACTGCTTCTTCGTCTATCCCACCAAGCTGCGCGAGTACCAGGCGCGCTACCGTGGGTCGTTCCTGCATGGCGGTGTGAGCCCGGAGGAGATGATCCTCCCTGTTGCGGTGCTGACGCCGCGCACGGAGGCGCGGTGAAGAAGGACCTTGCCCTCTACGGACGTGTCCTGGGGTACCTCAGGCCCTACGGCGGCTTGATCGTGGCCGCGGTGGTCGCGACCGTCGGCTTCGCGATCACGGACGCGTTCAGCCTCGTCATGCTGATCCCGTTCCTGAACGCGCTGTTCGGGGACGCACCGCTGAACGTGGGCGGCAGCCACGATGCGCTCGAGTGGGTGCTGAACCACACCGTGGGCTACTGGATCGCGCCGGACGCGGAGCCGCAGCAGGTCCTGCTCAGCGTGATCCTCTTCATCCTGGCGGTGGTCCTGCTGAAGAACGTCTTCGACTTCTTCCAAACCTACCTCGTGGTTCGGCTGGAGCAGGCGGTCACGCGGGACCTGCGCAACCAGGTCTACAGCCACCTGCTGGACCTGGACATGCGGTTCTTCGGCCGCACCCGCTCGGGGCAGATCATCTCCCGCCTCACCAGCGATGCGGATCAGCTCCGCTCGCTGGTGACGCGCAACATCGCCAAGCTGGCCACGTCGGTGTTCCAGGTCATTGCCACGCTGGCGGCGCTGGTCGCGATCTCGATCGAGCTGACGCTGGTCGCGATCGTCGTGCTGCCCGCCATGTTCGGGATCTGGGGCCGGCTGGTGCGGCGGCTGCGGCGTGCGGACCGTGGCGTGTTGAACCTGGCGGGCGAGGTCGCCGCGCACATCCAGGAGACGCTGGGCGGGATCCGGCTGGTCAAGGCGTCTGCGGCCGAGGACTTCGAGCGGGACCGGTTCCGCGCGCTGACCCGGGCATACTACAAGCAGTTCGTGCGGGCCGAGCGGCTGCGCGCGCTGGCGGGGCCGTTGACCGAGACGATGGCCGCGCTGGGCACCGTGGTGCTGCTCTGGTACGGCAGCCGCATGGTGCTGGTCGAGCAGGCGCTCGAGGGCGCCGCGTTCATGGGCTTCCTCGTCCTCAGCCTGCGGCTCTACTCGCCCGTGAAGTGGCTCTCCAGGTTCCCGTCGACGGTGCAGCCGGGTCTCGCCGCGGCGGAGCGACTGTTCGAGTTCCTGGACACGCCCATCGAGATGCGGGATCCGCCGGGCGCGCGGGAGTTCACCGGCTTCCGCGAGCGCATCCGCTTCGAGGGCGTCGGCTTCGCCTACGTCCCGGGCAAGCCGGTGCTGGAGGACATCTCGTTCGAGGTCAAGCCGGGCGAGGTGGTGGCGCTGGTGGGGCCCAGCGGTGCGGGGAAGACCACGCTCGTCGACCTGATCGCCCGGTTCTACGACCCCACGGTCGGGCGCATCACGGTGGACGGCGTGGACCTGCGGGAGTTCAGCCTCCGCTCCCTCCGCTCACACCTCGGCATCGTGACGCAGGACACGGTGCTGTTCCACGACACGGTGCGCGCCAACATCGCGTACGGGCTGGGCGATGTGCCTCAAGAGGCCATCGAGCGGGCAGCCCGCGCCGCGCGCGCGCACGACTTCATCATGCAGCTCCCCGAAGGCTACGACACGGTGGTCGGCGAGCGTGGCACGCGACTCTCGGGCGGGCAGCGGCAGCGCCTCGCGATCGCGCGGGCGATCCTGAGGGATCCGCCCATCCTGATCTTCGACGAGGCGACGTCCGCGCTCGACTCGGAGTCCGAGTTGCTCGTGCAGCAGGCGATCGAGCAGTTGCTCGCCGGGCGGACCGTGTTCGTCATCGCGCACCGGCTCTCCACCATCCGGCGCGCGGATCAGATCCTGGTCATGGAGGCCGGCCGCATCGTCGAGCGCGGCACACACGAAGAGCTGCTCTCGCGCGACGGCCTTTACCGCCACCTGTACCGGCTACAGGTCGCGGAAGATGACGAGGCGGCTCTCCGGGCAGCGGCGCCGGCCTGACGACGGAGCCCGGAGCCCGAACGTGACGCGGGGGAGCGTGAGCGATGAAGCTTACGACGCGGTGGATCCGCCTGCGGCTGGCGTGGCTGGCCGCGCCGGTGTACCTGTTGCTCGCGAAGCCGACACCGACCACCATCGCCGTGGGCGCGGGCCTCGCCTTTGCGGGCGCCGCGCTGCGGGCCTGGGCGGCTGGCACGATCGTCAAGAACGCCGTGCTGACGACGACAGGTCCGTACGCCTACACGCGTAACCCGCTCTACCTCGGCAGCTTCCTGATCGGCCTGGGCCTCGCCGTGGCCGGCGCGCGGATCAGCATCCTGATCGCCTTCCTCATCGCCTACGGGCTGGTCTACGGCCGCGCGATGCAGCTCGAGGCCGCCCGGCTCGAGCGGGACTTCGGCGAGGCGTACCGCATCTACGCGCGCCACGTGCCCGCCTTCATCCCGCGCCTGCGGCCGTACCGGCCCGATGACCGCGCGCATTCCCACTTCTTCATCGAACGCTACCTCGCCCACCGCGAGTATCAGGCGGTGCTCGGCGTCGCGCTCGGGTTCGCCGGCCTCGCCGTGAAGATGCTGCTGGACTGAGGAGGGGAGCGTCCTCACGCCATGAAGCCGTCCCTCACGCACCGGGCCGAGTACCTGCTGTTCGCGGGCGCGACGGGCATCGGCACCCGGCTCGGCCCCGCGGCGGCGGACCGGCTCGGCGGGTGGCTGGGCAGCGTCGCCTATCACCTGGTGCGGATCCGACGCGACGTCGTCGAGGACCAGCTCCGGCTCGCCTTCCCGGAACGGGACGCGGCATGGGTCCGGGCGACGGCGGCCGCGGTCTACCGCCACCTGGGCCGCGAAGCGCTGGCGACGCTCCGGCTCGCCGGCGCGACGGCGGAGGAGATCGCGGCGCGCACGGTCACCGAGGGGCTCGAGGACGTACGACGCGTCCTCAGCCGGGGCCGCGGCGCTGTCATCGTGACGGGACACCTCGGCAACTGGGAGATCGGCGCGGCGAGCCTGGCCGCCCAGGGCATCCCCCTCGACGGGTTCGCCCAGATGCTGGGCAACCCGCTGGTCAACCGGGCGGTGGCGGACGCGCGTGCGCGGCTGGGCATGCGCGTGTTCGACCGGCGCGGCGCCGTCGCCCGGGCGTTGCGCGCCGTGCGCGAGGGCCGCGCCGCCGGCTTCGTGGCGGACCAGGACGCGCGCCGGGCGGGCGTCTTCGTGCCGTTCTTCGGCCGCCCGGCCTCCACCTACCGTGGCCCCGCCCTGGTCGCGATCCGGGCCGGCGTTCCGCTGTTCCTGGGCATCGCGCTCCGGCGGCCGGACGGCCGTTACGACGTGCGGATCGAGGAGATCGAGACCGACCGGAGCGGCCCGACGGACGCCGCGGTCCTGCGGCTCACGGCCGCCTTCACGGCCCGGCTCGAGGCGGCGATCCGCGTGGCGCCGGACCAGTATTTCTGGCTCCACCGGCGCTGGAAGACCCGCCCTCCGGAGGAACTGGCGGCGACGGGGCACAGTATAACCTGACCTGACGCGGCGGAATTTGGCCCGGAAAGGCCGGAATCCGCGGGCGATAGGGTAGGCGCGATCGCGTGGAAGAGTGTGTCTCGCTGGTCCGGGACGGGCGCGCTGCACGGCGCCGCACTGACTCGGGGAGGGCGAGACGGGTCTCGCTGGTGCGTGACGGGCCCGCCTGCAGCAGCGGCGGGCCTGTGCGGGAAGGGCGAGACGGGGGGCGAGACGACGGTGATCTACATCTGCATACCGTCATACAACGAAGCGCGGACGGTCGGCGTGCTGCTGTGGAAGATCCGCCAGGTGATGGCGGGCTTCCACCGGGATTATCAGATCCTCGTCGTGGACGACGGCTCGACGGATGACACGCCGGCGGTGCTCGAGCCGTACAAGCGGGTGCTGCCGCTCACCGTCGTCCGCAACGAGGTGCGGCGGGGCTACGCGGCCTCGCTGGAACTGCTGCTGCGGGAGGCGGTGCAGCGGGCCACGTACCCGCGGCGGGACGTGATCGTCACGCTCCAGGCGGATTTCACGGATGAGCCGGAAGAGATCCCGGCGTTCGTGAAACGGATCGAGGGCGGGGCGGACGTGGTGACGGGCACCATGGTGCAGGAGCCGGGCAGCGGGCCGCGCGCGGCGAGATGGATGCGCCGCGCGCTCGCGTTCGTACTGCGTCGATCCGAGTGGCCAGGCCCCTTGACCGATCCCCTGTCCGGTTTCCGTGCATTCCGCGTGGCGTGCATCAAGAAAGCGATCGAGGCGCGCAACGGCGGGCCGCTGCTCCGGTGGGACGGCTGGGCGGCCAACGCGGAGCTCCTCCAGCTCATGCGGCCCTACTGCAGGCGGATCGAAGAGGCGCCCGTGCGGCCCCGGCCGGACCGGCGGCTGCGGCCGACGCGGTTCAACACCTGGGAGACGGCCCGGGCGCTGGTCCGGTTCCTGCGCTCCCGCCCCGCCACCAACGGCGTTCCGCAGGCGCCCCGCGCGGGGCAGACCGCACCGGCGGCGAAGGCAACCACCGTCGGCAACGGCACGGCCGCAGCCCCGCAGGCGCGGCCGCAGCGCCGCCGGAGGCGCCGCAGGCACGGTGGCGAGGCCAGGCAGCCCACGGCCGGGGTAGCGCTGGATCGGCGGGAGGCGGGCTCGGCGGAAGCCGCGTCGGCCGGCCCGGAAGCAGCAGCGGCGCAGGCCGACGGGCCGCAGTCCCGGGGAGGCGCGCCAGCCCGCCGCGGCGGCAACCGGCGCCGGGGCCGGCACCGCACCGGCCGACGCCCGCAGCGGGAGAGGGCCACAGGGGGCACCGCCGCCGGCGGCGACACGCAAACCCGAGACGAGAAGGTGGGTCCGCAGTGATGAAGCAACGGTTCAGGCACCTGGTCGCGGCCGGCGCTCTCGTGCTGCTCGCCAGTGCACCGGCCGCCACCCAGAACGGCCACGGCTCCCACGCTGCGGACGACCGGAACGCCGTGGCGGACGTGCCGTTCGGTCTCGGCGAGCGCCTCACCTACAAGGTCACGCTAGGCATGTTCGGCGGCGTGGGCAGCGGCGCCATGGAGGTCCTCGAGCTGGACACCATCCACGGCCGGCCCACCTACCGTTTGCGCTTCACCGTCAACGGCGGCGTGCTGTTCGCCAAGGTGAACGACACGCTCCAATCCTGGCTGGACGTGTCCAACCTCATCGCACGGCGGTTCGAGCAGAACCAGAAGGAAGTCAACTACAAGCGGCACCGGACGTTCGACTTCTTCCCCGAGCAGGGGATCTGGAAGCGGCTCGAGAACGGCGAGACCGGCGAGCTGGCCACGCTCGAGCCGCTCGATGACGTCTCGTTCATCTACTTCATCCGCACGATCCCGCTCGAGGTCGGCAAGACCTACACGTTCAACCGGTACTACAAGGACAGCGGGAACCCCGTGATCGTGAAGGTGCTGCGCAAGGAGACGGTCACGGTGCCGGCCGGCACCTTCGAGACCGTCGTCGTCCAACCCATCATCAAGACCAAGGGCCTCTTCAGCGAGGGCGGCGAGGCCGAGGTCTACTTCACGGACGACCACCGCCGGCTCGTCGTGCAGATGAAGTCGAAGGTCCCGGTCATCGGCTCGCTCGGGCTCCAGCTCGAGTCGTACATGCCGGGCGAGAAGCTCACCTCCGCCTCCCTCAAGGCGTCGGCCACACCCAGCGAGCCGTGAGCGAGCAGGCGAAGACGCCGGCCACAGCCGACTTCTCGCGCATCCGGACCGTCCCGGTCGCGGCGCGGGCCAACAAGGTCCGCGCCGCCGACCTTTGCCGGCCGCCGGGCGCCGACCGTAGCTTCTCCGCCTTCATCGATTCGCTCCCGGACATCCTCGAGGCCCGGAGCTTCCGCGCCATCGTGGACGCGATCGTGGATGCAGCGCGCAACGGCCGCGGCGTGCTGTGCATGATGGGCGGGCACGTGGTCAAGACCGGGCTCACGCCCGTGCTCATTGACCTCATGGAGCGCGGCGTCATCACCCATCTCGCCTCCAACGGCTCGGCCGTGATCCACGACTACGAGCTGGCGCGCTGGGGCGGGACGAGCGAGGACGTGGAGGCCGGGCTCGCGAACGGCACGTTCGGCATGGCCGAGGAGACCGGGCGCGAGATGAACGAGGCGATCCGGCGCGGCGCCGCCGAAGGGCGCGGGCTGGGCGAGTCGCTCGCCGAGGCGCTGGCCGCGCGCCGGGACCTCGCCCATCCCGAGCTCTCTCTGCTGCTGGCCGCGCGCCGGCTCGGCATCGGCTTCACCGTCCACGCGGCGCTGGGCGCCGAGATCATCCACCAGCACCCGGCGGCGGACGGCGCCGCGATCGGGCAGACCAGCTACACGGACTTCCGCCGCCTCGTCGCGCACCTGCCGCGGCTCGAGGGCGGAGTGGTCCTCAACCTCGGCTCCGCCGTGATCATGCCCGAGGTCTTCCTCAAGGCGCTCACGGTCTGCCGGAACCTGAACGACGGCTGCCCGCGCCGGTTCGTGGCCGCGGACTTCGACATGATCCGGCACTACCGCCCGCGGGTGAACGTGGTGGAGCGGCCCACGCGCACCGGCGGCGGCCGGGGGTACCAGATCACCGGCCACCACGAGCTCATGGTGCCGCTGCTCGCGTGGGCCGTGGTGGACGCGTTGGAACGAGATCGTTGAGGCGACGTCGTCGCCCCGATGATCGCCGGCCCCGCTCGGACCGTACCGGGCGGGGCCGTTTTCGTCGTGGCGCGGTGGGTCGTGCGTCAGCGGCGCGTCGTCGTCTCCACCCGCGGCGATCACCCGCGGACGCCGCGCCGGCGCCGACGGATGGGAACGCGCAGCAGTTGGCGGTGCCGCAAGTCCAGGGCGTAGAGGAAGCTGCCCTCCACGGCGAGGCCGTAGATCTCGGCGCCCCGGACGCGGGCGACCACCTCCTGCCGGCCGTTCTCGGCAATGCGCAGGATGCGGCCGCTGCCGCCGCGCTCGCCGGCGTAGACCGTGCCCTCGGGCGTGACGGCCACCGCAACGAGCCGGCCCCGTCCGAACGGCGTGGGCAGCACCCGCACCCGGCCGTCCGGCGCGATGCGGAGCACGTGGCCTTCGTACCCGGCGGCGAACACGGTGCCCGCGCCGTCCGCCGCGATCTGGTAAATGTTCTGCCCCAGCTCGATCCAGGGGTGGACGGCGCCGTCCGGCCCGACGCGGTGGATCCGGCCGCTCCAGTCCGCCACGAGGATGCCGCCGTCCGGGAGCGCGGCGGCGCCGTACGCGGGCGCCGCGCCGATCCGGTGCGCGACCACGCGCGCCCGGCCGTCCGGCTCGACACGGTAGAGGTAGTTCTCGCCGCGGGCGTGCGCGATGACGTAGACGCCGCTGTCCGTCGCGACCGGGGCGAAGAGCGCCTCCGCCGGCGGCCGCGCGAGCGTCTCCGGGTTGAGATCGCCGTCGCGCAGGACGAGCAAGCGCGGGCGCGGCCGGAGCGCCAGCGGGTCCCAGCCGTAGCTCGCCTGGAAGAACTCGCCGCCGTACGCCGCCAGCCCCCAGCTCCACGGCAGCGCCGTCGCGATCACCTCCCGGGCGCCGGGCTCCGCCACATCCAGGTGCACCACGATGCGGCCGAGCACCGCATCCGCGGCGCGGGCGGCGCCGTTGGCCTCGACGCGTGCGGCCAGCGTGTCCGCGGCGTCGTGCCCCTCAGGAGCGGCCCGCCGCGGCGCCGGTTGGTTCGGAGTCGTCGCGCCGGCCTCGGCGGGTTCGCCGTTGGCCCTCGCGCTCGTGTCCGCCGGCTGGGGGGCGGCCTCCGCCGTGTCCGCCGGCAGTGAGGCCTTCAGCCGATCGGCGTCCACCGGCGGCGGACCCACCAGCAGGACGGTGTCCGTGTGCACGCCGCTGTCCAGGCCCGTGGGATCGGCCCGGATCAGCAGCTCATCGCCTGAACGGATGAGCTGCAGCCAGCTGGCCGACGCGCGCGCGGACCACGCGGCGGGCGCGCCGGTCTCCGGCCGCACGCGCACGACACGCCCCGGCGCCGTGTCGCCCCGGACCACCGCGAAGCGGAGCTCGTCCGGCGCCGCGACCAGGGCGGGACCCGCGTCGCCCACGCTCACGTCCATCCGGATCGCGCCGCCGGCCTCCTCCCTGATGTTGGAGATGCGGAGCGTCCCGGGCGGCTCCAGCGCGAACGCCGTACGCAGGGTCGAGCCCGGGAACGGGTCGCCCGCGTCCGCCGCGCCGCCACGCGCCAGATCGCGTTTGCCATCCGCCTCCAGCAGCGCAACGGCGCGCCGGCGCTCATCGTTGTTCCACAGACCGAGCTCGGCCGGCTCCGGATCCACCCGCCACACCAGCAGGCCCGCACCCGGCAGGTGCGCGTCCGAGCCCAGGGGCTGGCGGTTCTCCAGCAGCAGGTACTCGCCCCGGCGCCCCGGGATGTCGTAGCGGTAGACCGTGCGCGACGTCTGGACCGGCGGCACGCGGAGCCCCACCGTGTCCCGGTTCAACCAGACCACCCGCACCCAGCCGAGCTGCTCTTTCTCCCATGCGCTCGGATGCGCCGGCGAGAACGGCATGTTGTGGCTGCCCGTGCCCATCAGGCCCCAGGCGCCGATGCCTTGCGATGAGCCGTCGTAGTCGTACAGGTCGGGGAGGCCGAGGGCGTGGCCGGTCTCGTGCGCCAGGAGCCCGATGTGCATGGGCTCGCACGTGCCCGGCTCGAGCGCCGGCAGGATCACGTAGTCGGAGATCCGGATGGGCTCGCCGGACGCGGCCGTGTCGGTCGTCTCGAACGGCGGCATGGCGCCCCGGTGCGGCCAGATCGCGCCCGCGCGCCCGTCGCCAGGGCAGCGCGTCACGTAGACCACCGCGACGAAGTCCACGTAGCCGTCGTCGTCCCCCGAGTTCGGGATGCCGTCCGGGCCGTCGTTGTCGAACTGCCGGAAATCGAGCACCCGGTCCGCCTCGCGCAGCGCCTCGTGCAAGAACTCCCGCACGCGGCCGAAGCGCGCCCAGCCGTGGTCCCGCTCGTTGAGGTAATGGGCCGCGTTGCGCGGCAGCCGGATCCAGCCGGCGACGGTGCCCTCCACCTCCAGCAGCCCGCCCGAGACCTCGCGCCAGTAATCCGCGAAGCTCAGGGTGTCGCCGCGGCTCGGCCCGAACAGCCGCTCCACCAGCCGGTCCACCGGGAACGGCGCGTCCACGTCCGCGTAGAGGACGGCCACGACGGGGATGCGCAGCACGCCTTTCAGCGCAGCGCCGGAATCGGCGAGGACCCGCGGGTCCTCGCCGTCCAGTCGGCCGGCCGCGTGCAGTTCCGCGCGCCGCTGCCGGACCTGCGCCACGCGGCCGAGCCACGCCCGGCTGAACTCCAGCGGCGGCGCCGGACGCGCGTCCAGCCCCTCGATGACCGTCGGCGGCGAGATCACCTCGCCCGATGCGGGAGCCTGCGGCGTGGTGCGGCCCTGCGCGGAAACGGCCGGGGGCGGCGCGAAGACGGACAGCGCCGCCAGTGCGCCCAGCACGAGCGCGCCTCGCCCCTGCGGCAGGACGAATCGACGACTGCGAATGGGACGCTCCTCCGCGGGCCGGCGCGTGCGGCGACGCACGGCGCCGGCGTGTCACCTGTGGTGTGTACTCGCCTTGTCCAGTGCTCGGGGATAGCGCCGGGAAGGCACTCCTGCTCCACCCCAACTTTGGCATAACCGATTGTGCCGTCAAGTGTTCCGCGCGAACGGGCGGGGTGGGGGCGCGAGGGGACGGACCGGGCTGCGGCGGGCGGCAGGAGGGGGCGGCCGCGGGCGGCCGGACGGCGGCGGCGCCGGCCGCCCGCTCCTCGATTCGAGGCCCCGGAGGGGTTGACCCGAAGTGCCGAAACGGTATATTACAATTCTACGGTTGCCCCCATCGTCTAGTGGCCTAGGACACCTGGTTCTCAGCCAGGAAACCGGGGTTCGATTCCCCGTGGGGGTACTGAGGACGGATCGCGCGGGGCCGGGCGGCCCCTACGAAGCGCCGAAAGCCCCGAACGCCCGGTTCTGCGCAGGAGTGGTCGCATAGCTCAGCTGGTTAGAGCGCACGGTTCACATCCGTGAGGTCGTAGGTTCGAATCCTACTGCGACCATTTGAAACAGATGAAGTCAATGCGCCCCAGTGGCTCATGGCCGCTGGGGCGTTGTGTTTGGGTATGGAACTCTCTCCCGCTTCCTGGGCGAAAGGACGTATGGAACCAGTGGCGCCTCTGGCTTTGTGACGCCGTCGAGTTACGCGGGCTCCTGCCGGGGTGATCGCCGACTCAGCCCCTTCGCGGTTGAATGACGACGACGCGGCACGCGAACTCGGATCGCCCGTCAGGCGGCCTGGCGAGTTGCCTTGCGCTGAGTCCGACATGGCGGGCAAGAGTGTGGCCTCCGGGCGCCTCATGCGCTGCGCGTCCACGGCCCGGCACGAGCCGGCTGGCAGCGGCCTCGCCTGCCGCCCTCCGTGCGAACAGAGCCCTGCCAAGAGGAACCCCTTCGCCAACTGTGGCCGCAACCCAGAACACGGGGGCGAATAGTCCAGGGCTCTCAAGGGCAGGCTCACACGGCGGGCACAGCCCAAACGGATCGGTATAGGAGCGGACGGTTCACCGCATGCTGGGTCGGTACACAAGGGTAGACAGGATCCGGGCTGCACGGCGTAATGTGGACAGCCTGGAGGTCCAGCCGCCAGGGCCGGAGAGCGGGTCGGACATCGTGGCCGCTGAGTAGGCGCCAATCTGTTGCAGTCGGGGCCGTCGAACGCCGCAAACGGCACCGCATCACGCCGAACCCCGTAGGATTGGGAGGTGACTCTCAATGTCGCTTTCCAAATTCATGTAGCTGAAAACGGGCCTCGCGGACGCCTCACAACCGCCCGGGTGCCACGTCACCTGATCTGGCGTTCGTACGGCAAGGTTAAGATCATGCTTTGAGCATGAGGCGCTTCTTCACATCCCGGTCCTTGCGACTCGAAGAGGGCTCCCGCGCGCTGCTCGTCGCTTGCGTCCTACTCGTGGTTTCCGCATGCTCTGCTGGTCCCGACAAGGTGGGCCGGAACGTCTCATTCCGCGATAGTGCGGGGATCCAAGTCATCGAAAGCAGGGCTCCTCGGTGGGAGAACACTCCGCATTGGGTCGTCGGCGCGCCGGTCGTCGAGATCGGCAGCGTTGATGGTGACTCGTCTGGCATTCTCTTCCAGGTACAAGACGCCGTCAGACTCTCAGATGGTCGAATTCTGGTCGCGAACGGTGGGACCAACGAGCTGCGCTTCTTCACTGGCAGTGGCAGACACCTGGCGACCATCGGAGGAACCGGCAGCGGCCCGGGCGAGTTCAGGTGGCTCACGGGCGTGTGGGTGTCCGCGGATTCGATGTTCGCATTCGACAACGCGCTCGCCCGGGTCTCTGTGTTCACCGACCAAGGATAGTTCGTTCGGTCGTTCCGCCTCGAGGCGGCGCCAGGGTCCGGCGCCCCGACAGCCCAGGGATCGTTCGCAGATCAGACCCTGTTGGTCCTCGGAGCGCCATCGGGTGCCGTGCCCACCACCAAGGCTGATCGAAGGCGCGGAGTGGACTCTCCTCCGGTACACTGCGTTGGGGCAGCCGGTGAACCGGATCACGGCGGCGCGTGAGTCACCGCGTTGGGGTCATGACATTGGCGGGCTACCCCCGGCGTTGTACGTGCCGTTCTCCGTTGAGATGTTCCCGTTCGCGTTCCACGATACCACGGTTTACGTCGGGACGGGAACGACGTTCAGCGTCCGCCGATGGGCGAACAGCGGTAGCCTGTTGGCGGAGGTGCGCTGGCAGGGGGCGCTGCGGCCAGTCTCGCAGGCCGACGCGGAGAGGTACCGCGAAGTCATGGAGAGGAGAGCGCGGCCGAGACATTTTGACTCGCGCGCCTGGAACAGGTACCCGAGCGAGGTGCCGTTCCCCGAGTTCATGCCCACCTACCAGCGTCTGCTCGTGGACACCGAGGGGAATCTCTGGGTAGAGCAATTCCGCACACCCTGGGAGGACCAGCCGCGGTGGTGGGTATTCGACACACAGGGCGTATGGCTTGGCGAGGTCGTGACGCCCAAGTATTTCTACATATTCGAGATCGGGACCGACTACCTCCTGGGGGTCCGGAGAGATCAACTCGGAGTCGAACACGTCACGATGCTCCCGTTGCTGCGCGACGGGCGCAGAGACGCCCATTGAGCCTCGAAGAGAGCACCCTGCGTTCCTCTTGCTCGGTCCGGTTGATCTCCGTCTGCTCCTTAAAGGCGGCCGTCCCTTTGCGTTTGATCTCGCGCCCGAGCACACGGAGGAGCAGGTCGGGCGACGGGAAGTTCTCGCAGATGCCGGCAGCGGTCACGTCGCCCCCAGGCGCCCGATCGTCCAGAAAGGACGCGCGTCCTCGGGGGGGCGACCCCAATCGACAGGAATCAAGATCAGGGCCTACTGCGACCACAAAGCTCCATGAGAAGCAAGGGTTCCTGCCAGAGTATCGAACCCGGGCGGTAACCCTGTCGACATCAGACGCGACCACGCCTGGACGCCTCGCATCCCGGATCACGGTCCAACCGAAACGGATGCCACGATGCGTCGCTCGACTCCACTCCTGCTGGTGCTCGGCTGCCTGGTCCTGCGCTCGGCCGAGCTGAGTGAGTAGAAGCCTTCAACGCCCGGCACATCCAAGGAATCGCGTCGTGTCCCGGCGACCGAATGGGACGTCCTGTGGAACGTCGGGGGAACGGTGGAGGACACGCTCCTCCTCGGTCCGGTCGACGGGGTCGCAGGCAAGGATGGCGTCTACGCCATCGATTTCCAAGCCCATCGTGTGGTCGCGTTGGATCGCCGGAGTGGAACCCTCGCCTGGATCGCCGGCCGCGAGGGCGCCGGCCCGGGCGAGCTCAGGAACCCGATGGGAGCCGCTCTGGCGCCGGATGGGGACCTGCTGGTGATCGATTTCGGGAACGGCCGTGTGGTGCGATATCGGCCCGATGGGTCTCCGGTTTCGACGACGCCGGTGCCCGGGGTTCTGTCATCGCTATGCGCACTCGGGGATGGCAGCATGCTCGGCGCTGCGAGTTCGGAGCCACCCATCGTGCGTATCTCGGAGAACGGCACAGTCCAAGAGAGGTACTCCTTGCCCTGGCAGAGCACGGAGGTGGGAATCCCTTCGCTGCGCGTCTTGATGACGCCCCTGCCATCTCGAGACGGCTGTGTGGTCGCGGACGTGGTGACGCTCGACGGGGGAGACACGCCGTCGCGCGGGCGGAGCTGGACGGCGGGCCGTTCGGGTGACGGCTCGCGCGTGGGCCGTCCTCCTCCTTCGCACGCCTCTTGCGCTTGCGGGATCGTTGCGCGGGCGTCGCTCGCCCCGCGCAGGGGAAGGAGGAGAGTGATGCGGAAGATGACTCCCGCCGCGTGCACCGTCGCCGCGTTCCTGCTGGCGATGGTCGCGGCTTGCGAGCCCCAGCCGCCGGACGAAACCGCGACGGGTGAAGCGCAGCCGGTCCCGCCGGCGTCCGAGGCGGCGCCCGGGCCGGCGGACACCGCCGTCTCGCTCGATGTGCGGCAGAAGGAGGGGCTGGGCACGTACCTCACCGACGCGAGCGGCCGCTCGCTGTACCTGTTCCAGGGGGACACCGCGGTTGCGGGCGGCCAGCAGCGGGCCAGCACCTGTTACGACGAGTGTGCGCAGGCGTGGCCCCCGCTGCTGGTGGCCGGCGCGCCGGTGCCGGCGAACCCGGCGATCCGTGCCGAGATGATCGGCACGGTGGAACGGCGAGACGGGGCGCGGCAAGTGACGTACAACGGCTGGCCGCTGTACTACTACGCCCGCGACCTGAACCCCGGTGACACGAACGGACAGGACGTCGAGGGCTTCGGCGCCGAGTGGTACCTCGTCACGCCGGAGGGCGAGCCGCTCCGCCACGAGGGCGGCAACGACAGGCGGTAGGCGCGGCGCTGGGCGCATGAGCGGTGCGGTGGCCGACGGCGCGTATCGGGCCCGGGTGCGGCTGTGCCGCGCGGGTGTCGCGGAACATGTGGGCACCCGCCTGCGTAGGGGGGATGTCCGCCGTCGGCCGGCGGCTCCGCCGGCCGCGGAGGCGATGCTGTGACGCCCTCTCGTCGCCGGAGTCGAGCCATGCGTGCGCCTGTCGCTCTCCTCATGGTTGCTTCGCTCTGCCTCCCCACGGCCGCCGCGGCGCAGATGTGGGGAGCACAGCCGGGTCAGACTGCCGCGGCGCCGGTCCGTGCGCAGGCGGGCGGCGCAGTGTTCGTGGCGCAGCCGGTGGGCGAGTTCGACGAGTACGTGGACGTGGGCTTCGGCCTGGGCGGCCACGTCCTGTTGCGGCTCGATCCGGCGGGTGTGATCGGGCTCCGGGTGGACGGCGGGTTCATCAACTACGGCCGCGAGAGCAAGAGGGTCTGCCTCAGCCAGACCGTCGGCTGTCGCATCCTCGTGGACCTCGTCACGAGCAACGACATCCTGTTCGGCACGATCGGCCCGCAGCTCGCCGTGCCGTCCGGCCCGGTGCGCCCGTACGTGAACGGCGGAATCGGCCTCTCGTACTTCGCGACGACGTCATCGGTCCGTGGCACGTCCAGCTCGGACGACGACTTCGCCCGCACCAAGAACTTCGATGACGTCACCCTCGCCTGGGCCGCCGGCGGCGGGCTGTACATTCCGCTCCGGATCGGCTCGACCACGTTCGCCATCGACCTGGGCGCACGTTACCTGCTGAACGGCGAGGTGGAGTACCTGCGGGAGGGCGGCATCGAGGATCACCCGGACGGGAGCATCACGCTGCATCCGACGCGCAGCGATGCGAACCTGCTGGTCTGGAACATCGGCGTCTCGTTCGGGATCCCGGGCGGACGGTAGCCCGGCGTCGCCCTGGACCCGGCCTCGCCGGCGCGGTGAACTTCCCGTCTCGCGCCGCTCCGATCGGGCGAGATGGAGCTTTGCCGCGTCCTGTGCGGCAAAGCTCCACGGCGTCGCCGCGAGCGGCGAGCACGTTGGAACTTGACCGCGTCCGGCGCGGCGAACTTCCGCCGCAACGGCGGAGAGCGGCGCGAAAGCGGAACTTTGCCGCGGCCCGGGGCGAGGGAGCGTGCCCAGGACCGCCCCGGAAGGGAAGGCCGCTGGCGGACTCGGGGCACAGGCCGCGGGTGACCGCACCGGGCTCCGGGCGGCGACAGGCCGGCACCCGACGAGCGACGGACGCCGGTCCGCACGATCGGAGGCCGAAGGTGTAGCCCCTCGGTATGAGACCCGAACCCGACGTTCCCCCCGCGCGCAGGCCCGCACATGCCCGTCTGCCTTACCCGGCACGCGGCCCACGTCTGATCCGGCACCTGGATGCGGGCAGCTTCTTCGAGGACTTCCTGATCTCCGCGATCACGGCGATCCTCGGCATCCGCGCGTTTCTGCACCTGACCGGCTACCCGCAGGTGGGCGGCGCGGACCTGCACATCGCCCACATGCTGTGGGGCGGGCTGCTCATGGCCGTGGCGATCCTGCTGCTGTTCGGCTTCATCGGCCGACCGGTGAAGGTGGTCGCCTCGATCATCGGGGGGCTGGGGTTCGGCACCTTCATCGACGAGCTGGGCAAGTTCGTCACGCGGGACAACAACTACTTCTTCGAGCCGACGTTCGCGCTGATCTACGTCGTCTTCGTCCTGATGTACGTCTCGTTCCGTGCCGTCCAGGTACGGCCGCCGGCGCCGCAGGAGCTGGTGGCGAACGCGCTGGAGATCGCGCAGGAGGCGGTGCGGGGCCATCTGGACCCTTCGGAGCGCGAGCGGGCGCTTGACCTGCTGGAGGCGGCCGGGCGGGAGGCGCCGCTCGCCGAGGTGCTTGCCGAGGCGCTGCGAACACAGCCGGCGACGGCGGAAGCGGAGCTCCACCCGCTGGCGCGGATCAAGGGCCTCGTGCGCGATGTGTACCGTCACCTCGCCGCGCAGGCCTGGTTCACGCACGCGGTGATCGCGTTCTTCATCGGCTACTCCATCGCGATGCTGGTGAAGGCGCTGGTGAACCTGCGGGAGGCCGCGCCGCTGCTGCTGATCCTGATCGCGGCGCTGGTCGTGATCCCGGGGATCCTGCGCCGGTTGACCGGCTCGGCGCTCCGGCGCGCGCTGGTGGTGGCCACGCTCCTGGCGGTGGCGATCGTGCCCGGCCTCCTCATCACCGGGCCGAGCCTGCCCGGCCTCACGTGGCCCCAGTGGGGCGAGCTGATCTTTTCCGTCATCCCTGCGCTGCTGGTGGTGGCGGGCGTGGTGCGCATGCGGGAGTCGCGCCTCGATGCGTACCGGATGTTCGAGCGCGCGGTGCTGATCCTGATCTTCGTGACGCAGTTCTTCGCGTTCTACCAGCAGCAGCTCGGCGCGATGGCGGGCCTGCTGCTCAACATCCTGGTGCTGGCGGTGCTGCGGACGATGCTGCGGCAGGAGGCGCGGCTGGAGCACCTGGTCGAATGAGCCGGGCCGCTCGAGCGACGGCACGCCGGCCGCGCCGGCGGCCGCACGCTGGTCGCGTCACGGCCGCCGGCAGACCGAGGGCGCTCACACGGCCGTGAGATCCGCGGTGGGCAGGAAACGCGGTGGTCGCCTTGCCTGGAGCGTCTGCTCGAGCGCGTAGGCCAGCCGGATCAACGTCGGCTCGCTCCACGCCGTGCCGATGAACGAGATGCCCACGGGCAGGCCGAACACGTAGCCGGCCGGGATCGTGATGCTCGGGTAGCCGGCGACGGCCGCGGGCTGAGAGCTGCCGCCCAGGTAGTGGTCCCCGTTGACCAGGTCGATGGTCCACGGCGGGCTCCCGGTGGGCGCCACGATGGCGTCCAACCGGTGCTCGCGCAACACGGCGTCGATCCCCTCCTCGCGCGAGAGCCGGCGGTTCTTCTCGAGGGCGTCCAGGTATTCCTTCTCGGTGAGCGGCCCTTTCTCCTGCGCCATGTAGAAGATCTCCTGGCCGAAGTAGGGCATCTCACGCGCGCGGTTGCGCTCGTTGAACTCGATGATGTCCGCCAGCGTGCGGACGGGCGCGTTCGGGCCGAGCGAGGCGAGGTAGGCGTTGAGGTCGGCCTTGAACTCGTAGAGCAGGACCGTGTATTCCGAATCGTCGTACTCGCCCACGTGGGGGATGTCGGCCGGGTCGATGATCTCGGCGCCTTCACGGCGCATTGCCTCGATCGCCTCCTCGACGATCGCGTCCGCGGCCGGGCTGTAGCCGAAGAAGCGGTTGCGCGCGACGCCGATCCGCGCGCCGCGCAGGCCGCGCGGATCGAGGAAGCGGGTGTAATCAATGGGAGGACGGCCGCGCAGGGGCGTCGTCGCCTCGTCGTTGGGATCCGGCCCTGCCATCGCGGTGAGCAGGATCGCGGCGTCCGTCACCGTGCGCGCCATGGGGCCTGCGGTGTCCTGGCTGTGCGCGATGGGGATGATGCCGCTGCGGCTGACCAGGCCGATGGTGGGCTTGATGCCGACGAGCGAGTTCGCGTTGGACGGGCAGACGATGGAGCCGTCCGTCTCGGTGCCGACGCCGACGGCCGCGTAGTTCGCGGCGATCGCGCCGCCGGTTCCGGAGCTCGAGCCGCAGGGTGAGCGGTCGAGGGCGTAGGGGTTCTTGCCCTGGCCGCCGCGTGCGCACCAGCCGCTGGACGACCGCGTGGACCGGAAGTTGGCCCACTCGCTGAGGCTTGCCTTGCCGAGCAGGATCGCGCCCGCCTCCCGCAGCCGCGTGACGATGTGAGCGTCGCGCGGCGGGATCGAGCCCTCGAGGGCGAGCGACCCCGCCGTCGTCGTCATGCGGTCGTGGGTGTCGATGTTGTCCTTGAGCAGGACGGGGATGCCGTGGAGCGGCCCGCGCACCCGACCTGCGCGGCGCTCGGCGTCGAGCCGCTCCGCGATCTCGAGCGCGTCCGGGTTGATCTCGAGCACGTGGCGCAGCTCGGGGCCCCGCCGGTCGAGCGCCTCGATGCGGCGGATGTAGAGCTCAGTGATGGCGCGGGCGGTGTAGCGGCCCTCGCGCATCCACTCCTGGAGCTGTGCGATCGTGGCCTCTTCGAGCTCGAACGGCTCGGGCTGCCACGCGCGGGCCGGGGCGGCGCCCCGCCCTTCGAAGCCTTCGCCGCGGCCGGATGAAGCGTGCAGGGCGCCCGGCGCGGCGGCGGCCAGCGCGGCGCCGGCGGCGGTGTGGCGGAGGAAGTCGCGGCGGTCCATGCCGTGGCGTACGGGATCCTGGCTCATGCACGGCTCCTTTCTCCAGTCGCGGGGCATAGCCTAAGCGTTCGCGACGGCGCGCGAAAGGAGCGGGAGCGACGTTCGACCGCTTCCGCGCCAGGAGCCCGAGCGCCATTTTGCCGCCCCGGCGAGAACCCGGCAGATCGGAAACGGATTCCAGAAAAGGAGGTATGAAGGATTGAGCGCGCATCGGTCCAGGCGCGCGGCGCGCCCGCGGCCGGCTGCGCGGACGGCCCAGCGCCGGTCCGGCAGAGCGGCGCGGTCGCGGTCGGGGAAACGGGCCAGCCGGCTCCGCCCTTCCACCAGGCGACGACTGCGTCTCACCGCCGCGTTCGCCGCGTACTTCGCGGCGCTGTGGCTGCTGTGGGAGACGCCGGTCGTCTACCCGCTCAAAGTGTTCGTCGTGCTGCTGCACGAGATCAGCCACGGCCTCGCCGCGCTGGCGACCGGCGGAGCCGTGCAGCGGATCGTGCTGGGCATGGACGAAGGCGGCGCGACCTACGCGGCGGGCGGCAACGTCTTCGTCGTGCTCTCGGCGGGCTACCTCGGCAGTCTGGCGTGGGGGCTGGCGCTGCTCCTGGCCTCGCAGGCGCGCGCGCCGCGCCTGCGGCTGGCGGCTGGCGCCCTGGGCGCGCTGCTGCTCGTGATGGCCGCGCTGTACGTGCGCAACGTCTTCGGCATTGGGTTCACCGTGGCGTTCGGCGCGGCGCTGCTCCTGGCGTCGCGACGGCTGAGCCCGGCTCTGCTCTCACGGGTGCTGACCGTGCTCGGGCTGACCAGCGCGCTGTACGCCGTGCTGGACATCCGGAGCGACGTGCTGGAACGGCCGTACCTCGAGTCGGACGCACGGCTGCTCGCGGAGCTCACCGGTGTGCCGACAGTGGCGTGGGGCGTGCTGTGGCTGGCAGTGGCGCTGGCCGCGTGCTGGCTGACCATGCGCAGACTCTACCAGCGGGCGTGACGGGCGGTCACTGGCGAGAGAGCCCGTGCGCCGCGAGGGCGGCGCATCACGCCGGACGACGACGTTCGTGAACGAGGCGTAGGACCCCTTGGCCGCGTCGTTTGCGGCGTTCCCGATCCAGGACGTGACGATGCTCGAGTGGTTCAGCGGACTGGGACCCGTAATGCAAGCGCTGCTGGCCGGCAGCTTCACGTGGCTGGTGACGGCAGTCGGCGCGGCGAGCGTGATCCTGACCAACCGCATGTCGCGGGCGCTGCTGGACTCGATGCTCGGCTTCGCGGCGGGCGTCATGCTCTCGGCGAGCTTCTGGTCGCTCCTGGCGCCGGCGACCGAGCTGGCGGAGGCGCAGGGGACACCGGCGTGGCTGCCCGCGACCGTCGGCTTCCTCCTCGGGGCCGCGGCGCTGTGGTTGACCGACCAGCTCCTGCCGCACCTCCATCCGCTCCTGCCCATGGCGCGGGCGGAGGGGATCCAGACGACGTGGCAGCGGATCACGCTCCTCGTGCTTGCGATCACGATCCACAACATCCCCGAGGGGCTCGCGGTGGGTGTGGCGTTCGGCGCGGCGGCGCTGGACCCGGCCAACGGCAGCGAGCTGCTCGCCGGCGCGATCGCGCTGGCGTTCGGCATCGCGCTGCAGAACTTCCCGGAAGGGATCGCGGTCTCGATGCCGCTGCGCCAGGCGGGCGCATCTCGCGCCGGCAGCTTCATGTACGGGCAGCTCTCGGCGCTCGTGGAGCCGTTCGCCGCCGTGCTCGGCGCGGCGGCCGTCATGGCGGTCGCACCGATCCTGCCCTACGCGCTGGCCTTTGCCGCGGGCGCCATGGTTTACGTGGTGGTCGAGGAGCTGATCCCCGAGGCGCAGCAGAGCGGCCACACGGACCTCGCCACCACGGCCATCATCGTGGGGTTCGCGGTGATGATGCTGCTGGACGTGGCGTTGGGGTGAGGGGAGCGGAGCCCAGACATCAGGCACCCTTGTTCTTCGCGTCCCAGGGCTTCGGCTCCCGCAGCCCGACCTCGTTGCCCTCGGGGTCGATGATCCACGCGAACGTGCGGGCATCGTGCGATTCCGGGCCCTCGCGGACCTCGACCCCGGCCGCCCGGAGGTCCGTCAGGAGGCCGTCCGGGTCATCGACCCGGTAGTCGATCATGAAGGGCGCGTCGCTGGGCGCGAACCCGTCGGTGTCCCGCTCCGCAACGTGCCAGACCGTAATGCCTCCGCCTTCGGCCCGGTCCTCAGTCCAACGCCGGATGGCGCCGTCCCACGGCCTCAGCCGCATCCCTCGGTGCTTCAGGTATCATTCCACCAGCGCCTCGTGGTCTCCTTGCCCTTGAAGAACGCGCCGCCGATGCCGGTCACCCGCGCCATCCTGTCGGCGCGTGGATCGAGTATGCGTGTCGCAGTCCGCAGTTCGGTGCGTCGAAGCTCAGTACTCGGTGCGGATCGCGCGGATCGAGTCCGGCTGGAACTCATTGTCGGAGAGCCGCACGAGGTGCCACCAGTACGCGATGACCTCGTGAGGCTCCCCTGCGCGGACGATGTCGCGTTTGGCGATCCGTTTCGACTCACCCGGCTGGATTGTTGGGCAGTGGGCGGCCGCGCACGGTACCCAGAGCGCCCGAGCCGCAAGAGACGCGTCGAGAAGTTCGTAGACGATCGGTAGGGACCGCCGATTCACAGGAGTACGACGTGATCGGCTTCGGCCATGAACACGACATCGTCGGTGCTCTCGATCGTTGCGGCGTCCATGTCTTCTGAGCTCGGGACGCTCATGGGATCAGCGGCGCAAGCCGCGAGTCCGAGTAGCACAGCCAGCGTCAGATGATGGGTCGCATTCCTCATAGGGCGCCTCCCGTGAGATCCGTCCGGCTCGATGATCCGACGACTCTCTCGGACCAGCACACATGCGGGACACGATACACTCTGATCATCACACGTATCGGCTCATGTCGCGGCCCAAACCCGACGATGAGGTGAGCGATCTCGCGGGCATTCGGCTCAGGGCTGCGAGTCTGGCGCGTTCAGGAGAACGAAGCCGAACTCCTCCGCGAAGTCGCGGGCACAGTCGGCGCAGATCCAGCGGTAGCGATCGGGCGTCGCGTAGCCGGCCCGCAGCACGTCGGGCGCATCGTAGTCCGCGAACCTCGCCCAGCGAGACTCGCAGTGGTCGTGATCCCAGTCTGGACCGGGAGCACGGTATTCCGTCCACTCGTGGCGTGCCCCTCGCAGGTATCGCTCCTGGCCCTGTCTCCGCCAGTCGTTCGGGGCCACCATGCGTTCACCGTCCGCGTGAGATGCCCCAGCGGCCCGACGTCAGAGACTGACCCGCGTGCCGGCTACAGCGTCCGCAGGTCGTTGGTGCCGCCGTCAGCGGGATTAACCGTGCGTGAACTCATCAGGCATGCCGCGGCGGCCAGTCCCTGGCTGAACACGGCAGCGGAGTTGCACCTCCGCGGTACGTCGGTGCTCGTGAAGACGAGGGCGCCATCGCCCGCGCCCTACTTCACAACGCGCAGACCTGCCCCGTTTAGGACGGCGGCAGCGCTGCCGGGACCGGAATGCGGTATGGCGGTGGCGAAAGGTTCGCCTTGGTCCGGCTTCGAGCGCAGCGACTTCAACGGCGCCCAACCTCCTCCGCCCGCGTGGCGGCAACGAAATCCGCGATCGGATGGCGCTGGGCGATCTCCGGAATGCGTTCTGCCCAGGCGAGCAGAGAGCGCCGTGCGGCGTCGCGATGTCGGTTGACGGACTCCGCGGTCGGCAGCTCGAGGATGGCGCGAGCGAACTCCTCAGCCGTCGGTCGCGGCGACAGCGTGCTCGGGGACGGGGGCGTCAACTACGGAGACGTGAACCGGGGAGACGGCCTGTAGAGCCACGGCACGTCAGCGAACGGGCTGAGGTCGAACGTCGGGGTGCCGGCGATCCACTGCGAGCTCGGTCGGGGATTCAGGCCGATGAAGAGCTGCTCGCCGGGCCCGGCGCCCAGAGCCCGCATGGGAAGACGAGGGGTGCAGTCGGGTTCCACGTCCCACCAGATCATGACGACCTCCCGGGGCTCAGGGCCGAGATCGGCCCGCCAACCCCGCGCGGCCACGACCCTGGCGAGCTGACCGAACACGAGCGTCCCGCGCGCGTCGGGGGAGGGGGTTCGGCCGTATACTCCCAGCGCCTGAGCATGAAGTACTCGCCCACCAGGGCGGAATGCGCGAGTGCTTCGACCACCAGCCAGACCCGAGGCGCCGGATCGAGATACCAATGTTGCTCGGAACCCACCGAGCAGACGCCGGCGCCGATCGTGGAAGGCGAGGCTGGTTCGGCGGTGGCGCCGGAAACCCGACGAGCGCGACGAGCAGCAGAGGCCAGCGGATCGCTGCTTTCGCCGGAGGCTGCGATCCCAGCGCAGTCATGTTGCCCCTTCTCGGGCTTCATCGGTCCTCTGTGCAGGGCGCGCCTTGTTTCGGACGACGGCCCCGAATCAGCCAGAAAACAAGCAGCCGGGATGCCACTCACCGAACAGAGTCCCGAGCGTCGACTCCTCGTCCTATGACGCCGAGGGCCGTGTACGGATGCGCGAGCGGGCACCCTGCTGGCTCAACCGTGGGCCCCCCTCCCCCTCACCACCCTCCCAAACCCCACCACCAGCCCCGCAAACACCAGCACCGCCACCCACTCGGCGAACGCGCCCGCCCAACCGAAGCCAATGCTCCACGGCGTCTGGCCTCGCGACACGGCCCACCCGGCCGCGCCGGCAATCACCACGCCCAGCAACCCCTCACCACCCACCAGCCCCGACCCGAACAGCACGCCCCGGTCACGCCGCGCGAGCCGCTCCTCCTCCGAACCCGCCCGGCGCTCGAGCGCGCCGCGCAGCAGGCCGCCCAGGAACACGGGCACCAGGGTCGTGACGGGCAGGTAGACGCCCACCGCGAACGGCAGGCTGGGGATGCGCAGCAGCTCGGCGACCAGCGCGATGCCGACGCCGATCGCCACGAACCCCCACGGCAGCGACTGCTGCAGGATGCCGTCGATCACCAGGCGCATGAGCGTCGCCTGGGGCGCGGGCAGCTCGTCCGTGCCGAAGCCGTACGCCCGCGCGAGCAGCACCACGGTCAGCACCACGAACAGCGCGGACGTGAGCACGCCGGCCAGCTCGCCGATCTGCTGGCGGCGCGGCGTCGCGCCGAGCAGGAAGCCGGTCTTGAGATCCTGCGACGTGTCGCCCGCAATGGACGCGGCGATGGCGACGACGGTGCCGATCGTCAGCGCCGCCATCTTGCCCGCGTCGTCGGTCCAGCCGAGCAGCAGGAAGATGGACGAGGTCGCGATCAGCGTCGCGATGGTCATGCCGCTGGTCGGGTTGGACGTGACGCCGACCATCCCGACGATCCGCGAGGACACGGTCACGAAGAAGAACGCGAAGATCGCGACCAGCACGGCGGCCACGGTGCGGCCGACGACGCCCGGCAGCGAGGAGAACGCCGCCGGGATCAGCGCCAGCGCGAGCACCACGATGGCAGCCCCGATCGCGACAAGACGAAGCGAGAGGTCCCGCTCGGTGCGCGGCGTCGCACCCCCACTCTCCGCAGCACCCTCGCCCAGCCGCCCGCGGATCTGCCGCGCGCCGAGCCTGAAGCTCTCGATCATCGTGGGGATGCTGCGGATCAGCGTGATCAGTCCAGCCGTCGCGACGGCGCCCGCGCCGATGTAGCGGACGTAGCGGCTCCAGATCTGCGACGCGCTCATCTCGCCGATCGAGAGCGCCGTCTCCGGGTAGAGCGGCGTCGTGAGGCCCTCGCCCCAGTAGGCGATGACCGGGATGATCACGAGCCAGGAGAGCAGCGCGCCGCCCACCATGACCGCGCCGATGCGTGGGCCGAGGATGTAGCCGACGCCGAACAGTGCGCCGCTCACCTCCGTGCCGAGCTGCGCCTTGCGGATGAACGGGATCGAGACGGTGATGTCCGCGGGGACCACGCGCAGCCAGCCGGTCAGCGCCTTGAGCACCGCGCCGACGCCGAGCCCGAGGAACACGTTGCGCGCCCTTGCGCCGCCGGTCTCCGCCGCCTTGAGCACCTCCGCGCACGCCGTGCCCTCGGGGTAGGGAAGCGTCGCGTGCTCGCGCACGATCAGGTACGGCCTGAGCGGGATCATGAACAGCACCCCGAGCACGCCGCCAGCGAGCGCGAGCATCGTCATCTGCAGGACCGTCGGCTCGAACCCCCAGAGGAACAGCGCGGGCAGCGTGAAGATCACGCCGCTCGCGACGGAGCTGGACGCCGAGCCGACCGTCTGCGACATGTTGGCCTCGAGGATCGTCGCCCGCACGCCCGCCGCACTGAACGCGCGGAACAGCGCGACGGTCATCACGGCGATGGGGATCGAGGTCGAGATCGTGAGGCCCGCCCGCAGGCCGAGGTACGCGTTCGCCGCCCCGAACAGGATCCCGAACAGGATGCCCGCCAGCATCGCCTTGAACGTGGCCTCGGCCGGGCTCTCCGACGCGGGGACGTAGGGCTGGAAGTCCGTGGACGGCGGTGCGGTCTTCACGCCGGAGCTGATCCCCGAATCGTTCGCCATTTCGATCCTCTGGTCAGATTCACGGGATTCGAGCGGAACGCGGGTCGGCGGCCAGGCTGCGGCACGGCCGCCGGCACACGCGCGGCCCGGGTCACCGGAACATCAAACCGAAACGGGCGAGGAGCTGGTCCTCGGGCGCATTCGCGAGCTCGTAGCGCAGGTCCACGAAGGGACGGAAGCCGCCCAGCCCCAGCTCCGCGCCGACGCCGAAGTTCAGGCCGCGCTCCGTCCTCTCGACTTTGCCGACCTCGAGCCGCCGGACGGACCAGCCGATGCCCGCCCACGGGTGCAGCGCGATGAACGGCAGCGACACGTTGACGTCGAACGTGGCGCCGTGGAGAGCGCAGTCGCCCGACCCGCAGCGCGGGAAGAAGTACTCGCCGTTCACGGCCGCGGTGATGGGGATGAAGGGCAGGCCCAGGGTCACGCGTGCGCCCGCACCGACCGCCCCGCCGAACGCTTCCCCGAATTGCGCATAGTGGGCGCCCAGCCCGATCTGCGCCCTGGCGGGAGTCGGCAGCGCGAGCGCGGCGGCGAGAGTCGCAAGGGCGAGTCCCAGTCGAACCGACATCTCCGTACCTCCAGAACTACGTGCTCCGGGTGTGCAGCGCGGCCCCGGAGCGGCATGAATACGACACGGCGACGACCGTCGCCAGGGCCGGAACGGCGCCCTACGCCGCGGGACTGCCCGTTCGGGTGCCCGGGCGTGTCGTTGGATCCCGAGGCCCGCCGATCACGCTACGACGCTCGGAGCACCTCGGAGAGGATTCGATCGAGATCCCGCCGCTCGGGCCGGGCGAGCGGCACGAGCGGCGGGTGGTGATCGAGAGCTGGGAGACGGTCGAGAGGCCGCGGTTCGCCGAGAAGATCGCCCCAGGCCTCACGGCATGCCGACCGCGGGGGCCGCGCCGGGCAGCGCGAGCCCGCGGAAGGCCGTCCCCGCGCTGCGGCCGTGCACGCCGTTCGGATGGAACCCGTCACGGGCGCCGGAGCCCAGGCCAGGGCTCCAGTGCTCGTCGCGCCACCCCGAAGGAATCGCCTGTCCGTCGCGCCCGGATGCGCTCCAGCGACTCGCCGCCGCACCATGCGGTGTCTGGCTCCGGACGAGGGAGCATGGTTGGCCGCACTGGCCGGCCCAGCCGACGATCTGGCCATCTTCGCGAATGGCACAGGTGCCGCCGTAGCCCATGCCGATCGCACGGTACGTGTGGTCGCCGCCGACGCGAACCGGGTAGGGCGAGTCCTCCATCCACAGGTTGCCGAGCGCGCCGTTGTCGTTCGAGCCCCAGCAGTAGATCTCGCCGCTGGCGGTGAGCCCGCAGGTGGTGTGCTCGCTCGCCGCGATGTCCACGAACGTGTGGCCGCCGGTGACGGGAACGGGCGTCGAGACGGAGTCGTCCGCGATGATACCGTTGCCGAGCTGGCCGTAGTAATTCCAGCCCCAGCAGTAGGCCGCACCGCTCGCGGTGATGCCACAGGTGTGCCACATGCCGAAGGCGAGTTTGGTGAAGGCATGGCCGCCCGGCACGGGGTACGGCTCCCATCAGGGGTGGGGATCGCGCGGCGGGAAGCCGGTGTTCCCGAACGTGGGGAGGCCCCAGCAGTACGCCGCGCCTGCGGGCGTGAGGCCGCACCCGTGGAATGCGCCTCCGTCCACCCAGCTCAACCTCACATCACCGCTGAGCGGCGCGATCGCCGTGTCTGCGCTCGAAGGGGGCGTGCGGCCGAGCTGATACGAATCGTTGTGTCCCCAGCAGTAGACCACGTGCTCGGGCGTTGCTGCGCATGTGCCCATGTGGTCGTTCAGCCCGATGTGTGGACGAAGCTCATGCCGCCCGCGGCCAGCGTGGGCGCGCTCACGAATAGGGGGCTCGTCGTGCCGAGACCGACCGCTCCGTACGAGTTCCGGCCCCAACAGTAGGCCTTCGAGTCCACGGTCAGCGCGCACGTGCTCTGCTCGCCCGCGTCGATGAGCGTGAAGGTGTGCCCGCCGGTGACCGGTGCCGGCGTCTGCTGCGACGCGAGGTCGCCGGTGCCCAGCTGGCCGTATTCATTGGAGCCCCAACAGTAGGCCTGGCCGCTCTGTGTGAGCGCGCAGGCGTGGGTGTGGCCGACGCTCACTGCGACGAATTCGACGCCCGCCGGGACCGGCACCTCACGCAGACGAACCGTGACCTCCGCACTCCCGGATAGGTCACCAACCGTCGCCACCACGGAAGCCGTGCCGGGACCCACGGCCCGGACGAGGCCCGACTCGTCGACACGCAGCACCGTCGTGTCCGAGACCGACCACTCGGCCGCGACGTCGCCCACCGGATGACCCGACGCGTTGACGACGCTGACGGAGAACGTCGCGGTATCGCCGAGCGTCAGCGTGTTGCGTGGGGCTTCCACCACGACGGCTTGCGGCGTCGCCACGACCATCAGCACCGCCGTGTCCGCACGGGAATCCGCCGTCGCGACGATGCGCGCCTGGCCCAGCGCAACGCCCTTGACCAGGCCGTTCGAGTCCACCTCCGCGATGTTCGGCTCGAGGGATGCCCAGCCGATGGCGGCATTGGCGATGGACCGGCCGCGGGCGTCCATGGCGGTGGCGGTGAGGCGTAGCGTGTCGCCCAGCTCCACGGCCGTCCTCGGAGCGTTGATCATCACGGATCGTACGGCGGGAGGGCTGGTCGGCTCGTCGTCGTCGCAGGCGAGGGTGGCAATGGCCGAGGCGAACAGCACGAGCCGCAATCGCACCGCCGGAGACATGGCCACCTCCGAGCGAGAAAGGGGGTTGCGGTGTCCGGGAAGAACCGTCCCGCCCCGCCTCAGCGCGCCGCCACCGTCTCCCCGGCCTGGAGCTCGCGCGCGATGCGCTCGTTCTCGCGCCACACGCGCAGCAGGTTGCCGCCCCAGAGTTTGGCGATCTCCTCCTCCGTGTAGCCGCGGCGGACCAGCTCGAGCGTGACGTTGAACGTCTCGCTCGCGTCGTTCCAGCCCGTGACGCCGCCGCCGCCGTCGAAGTCGGAGCTGATGCCGACGTGGTCGATGCCGATCAGCTTCACCGCGTAGTCGATGTGGTCCACGAAGTCGCTCACCGTCGCGCGCGGCCAGCGGGCCTCGATCTCGGCGACCCGGCGCTCGTACTCGGCGCGGCGCTCCTCGGGCATTTGCTCCAGGGCCCGGCGCACGCTGCCCCGGATGCCGAACTCCTCCCGGAGCTGCGCCAGCGCCTGACGCTTCTCGGGCGGCGTGACCTTCACGTACGAGTCGAACGCGACGATCTGGATGACGCCACCGTTCTCCTTCAGCGCGAGGAGCTGCTCGTCGTCCATGTTGCGCGGGTGGTCGGCGAGGGCGCGGACGCTGGAGTGGCTCGCGATGACCGGCGCCTTGGAGACGCGCACCGCGTGCAGCATCGCGGCCTTGGAGATGTGTGAGACGTCCACCATGATGCCCAGGCGGTTCATCTCGGCGACGACCTGCTCGCCGAACTCGCTCAGCCCGCCGTGCTCGGCCTCGCTGTCGCCGAGGTTTGCGCGCGGCGTGGCGGAGTCCGCGATGTCGTTGTGGCCGCCGTGGGCCAGGGTGATGTAGCGCGCGCCGAGGCGCTGGTACTCTTCGAGCAGTGACAGGTCCTTGCCGATGACGAAGCCGTTCTCGATGCCGATGGCGGCGACGAGCTTGCCCTCGCCGTGGATGCGTTCGACGTCGTCCGCGGTGTAGGCGATGGCGACGCGGTCCGGGTACATCTCCGCCATGCGGTGGATCGCGCGGAACTTCGTGAGCGCCGCCTCCTTCGCGCGCTCGTACGCCTCCGGGGTGCGTTCGGTCTGCCCGACGTAGACGATGAAGAAGCCGGCGTCGAGCCTGCCCTCCTCCATCTTCACCAGGTCCACCTGCGACTCTCCGCGGACGCCGGGATCCACCTCGGGCGTGGCGAAGTTGAACGGGATGTCGATGTGGGTGTCGATGGTGAGCACGCGTTCATGGATCGCGCGTGCGCGGGCTTCGAGGTCGGCGTCGGGCGTCTGCGCACAGGCCGTGATCAGCGCGGGCAAGGCGAGGGCCAGGCTCCTGGATCGGTTCATGGCGATGCCTCGGGAACGGTCCGGTCGGTCGGGGGTCGTGCCTCTGGCCGGGCGCGCCGGCAGGGGGCAATCTCGGCCGGGGCCGGGGAACGGGCAAGGGCGCGGGCCGCGGAGCGGGGCGGTCCGATGCCCGCTCCGGCCGCGTGTCTCCCGCGCCGCGGCCGGGCGCGGGTCAGGCCGTTGCGACTAGAACCGCGGCACCAGCCGATGCCAGGGGATGCGTGGCGCGTCGGGGCCATAGAACGCCTCGCGCTGCAGGCCGTGGCCGATGGGATAGTGCGGCGGAATGCTGATGGGCAGCTTGCCGGTGATGGGCGCGAGGCCGAGCAACGCGCGGGCGGCGGCGCGTTGGGAGACAGGGGCGTCGCTCCACGCCAGGACGTACGTGCCGAGCTCGGGCAGGACGGAGAGCACGTACGGGTCGCCGAAGGAGACGAACAGGATCGGGCGCGAGCGCGCGAGCTTGTCGAGGCTCTCGGCGATGTGCTTCGGCAGCCCGATCTCGCCCTTCCAGGGCAGCGCCTGGGAGAAGGAGGAGACGACGACGGCGCCGCGCGCCCGGGTCGCGGCGGCGATGACGTCGTCCATCGCCGCGGGCGAAGTGGATGCGTTGATCCGGATCGTGGTGACGGTGCGGCCCTCGGCGCGGAGCGCCTCCTCGAACTCGGCGCCGCGGGTGTTGCTGCGCCGGTCCGTGTAGATGATGGACAGCACCGGCGCGTCCGGCGCGAGCGGGATCTGGCGGGGCGAGTCCTTGACCAGGGTAATGGAGCGCTCGGCGATCCTGGCGGCGAGACGTTGGTTCCTCTCGCGCAGCTCGTTCCACACCAGCTCGCCCATGGTCTGCCGCCCCTCGTGCAGGCCGAGCATCGCTTTTGCGGTGAGGATGCGCCGGACCGACTCATCGATGCGCTGCTCGCTGATCTCGCCGCGGCGGACGGCCTCCACGATGACGTTGATGGAGAGCTGGGTGCTGGGCGGCTGGAGCAGGATGTCCGCGCCGGCTTTGACCGCGCGGAGCACCGCGCCCGCGCGCTCGACGCCCAGGACGCCGCCCATGTTCATCGCGTCGGTGATGACGAGCCCGTCGAACCCCAGCTCGCCGCGGAGCAGGTCGGTCATGATCTCCCGTGAGAAGGTCGCGGGCTCGCTCCGTCCGACGATGCGCGGCAGCGCGATGTGCGCGGTCATGATGCCCGCGACGCCGGCCTGGATCGCGTGGCGGAACGGCACGAGCTCGAGGGCGTCGAGCCGGGCGCGGTCGGCGTGGATGACGGGGAGCCCGAGGTGCGAGTCGGTCTCGGTGTCGCCGTGGCCGGGAAAGTGTTTGGCGACGGCGAGCATTCCCCCGTCCTGGAGCCCTTCGACGTACGCGGCGACGAGGACGGCGACCTGCGCCGGGTCCTCGCCGAACGAGCGCGTGTTGATGACCGGGTTGGCCGGGTTCGAGTTGACGTCGGCGACGGGCGAGAAGGCGAGGTGGATGCCGGCGATGCGGGCCTCGGCGGCGGTGGCGTAGCCCTGTTCGTAGGCGAGGCTGGGCATGCCGGTGGCGCCGATGGCCATCTGCACGGGGAACAGCGTGGCGCCGACGAGGCGGGTGCCCGCGCCCCACTCCACGTCCGCGCCGATGAGGAGCGGCACCTTGCTCAGCCCCTGGAGGTGGGCGAGCGCCTTCCTGGTGGCCTCCGCGTCCCCCTTGCCGACGATGAACCCGCCCACGCGGTGCTGGCGGACGAGCGTCTCGGCGTTGCGCAGCTCCCGGCCGCTGAGGGTGGTTCCGCCCGGGATCCAGGGCATGACCATCTGCGCGGCCTTCTCGCGGAGAGACAGGGATGCGAGGGTGCGCTCGACCCATTCGTGAACGGCGGGGGTCGGCGCGGGCGCGGGCCGCGACTCCACGGGGAGCGCGGAAGCGGCCAGGGCGATGGCGATCAGCGTTGCCGTCATGGATGAGCTGCTGCGCTCGAACGGGAACTGGCTGGGGCCGAAACCGCGCGGGGCAAGGAGCGGGCCTGCTGGGCGCGCGGCGTCGCGTTGCCAGACATTATTGTGATTTCGTCACTTGCGCGCAAGGGCGGGACGAGCCGGCCGGCCGGGTGTCGCACGGACAGGACGATGGGCGGCGGAAACGGGCGACATTTTCATTTTCCCGGAAAATCGGCCCGGCCGCCACAGACGGTCCTGGTGGAATCGGCCAGGGCGTGCCGGGCGTGGGCGGGCGTGGGGGAGACCACCGGCTCTGCGCCCCGCCGGGTCCCCCATTCCGCCGGCGCGCGTGCGGCGGATCGAGCCCCACCGGCTCCGCGCCCCGTGGGTCCCCTCTCACCGCTGCAGCAGGCTCACGCGGCCCTTTCAGGATGCCCTCCGGTCGGATGCGTTGGCGCCGAGGCGCGAAGCCGAGGCGCGGCGGGCCGCAGCCGAACCTCGTCGGCTGCGGCTCGACCGGTAGGACGGTGCGCGAGGCGAATGGGTTTGAACGAGTCGGCGCGCCTACGGAGCGGCCGCGCTCACCCCTGTCCGGGCTGGACCAGGTAGCCGATCGTCTTCCACTCGCCGTCCTCGAGCTGGAGGATGACCACTTCCCTCGCGTTCGGCAGGTTGGCGAACGCGCTCGAGTACGTGAGCACCATGTACTCACCTTGCGGGCCGTTGGGCAGCTCGGTGGTGAACTCCGTCTTCTGGAGTTCGCGCCGCTGGAACGCGCCGACCTGCGCCACGACGGCCGCCACCTGCTGCGCCCACTGCTCGGCCGTGACCGCTTGCCGGAACAGCGACCCCGCCGCCTGCCAGCTCTCTGCGTACTTCCCCTGGTCCATCAACGCGAGCCATGCCTCGGCAGCGCGCTGCGCGGCTTGCTCGCGAGCCGGCGCCGCTCCGCCTTCCTGGGCTGCGAGCGGTCGCGGGGCGACGACGGCGCCGACCAGGACTGCGGCGAGGGCGAGGGTGCGGAGCGAGCGGATCATCGGATCATCTCCCGGGTTGGAGGTGGTGTCCACTCGGCGCCAGGCGTTGCCGCCGAGGCGCCGCGGGCCGTGAACCACGGGCGCGACTCGCGCCAGGCCGGTCCGGGAATCGGTGCGTCCTGGCGTGCTGTCGTTCCCGCGGGGGAGTGGGGGGAGCACGCAAGTCGCGTACTCAGGACGAGACCGCCCCCGGATTTGTTTCGAACCGGGAGTGGACGGCTCGCGTCGGGCCGCCGCGGCCGGCTCGTGAATCTTTCCTGCGCCAGCCGCCGTAGGGGGATCCGACCGCAGCGCCCACCCGTTCGCACGGAGGGACCCATGAGGCTGGTAGCGAAGATCGCGGCCGGCGGCATCCTCGCCGTCATCGGCCTGATGGTGCTCAAGGCCGTGATCGGGCTCGTCGGCATGCTCGCCGGACTCCTGGCGCTCGCCTTCAAGATCGCGCTGGTCGTCTTCGTGATCTGGCTGGTGATGCGCCTGTTCCGGCGGCCGCGGGACGAGCTCGCATGAGGAACGGCGTGGCGGAGCCGCGCTGGGTCGTCCTGCGCGAACTGTTCGTCCGCGCAGGACAGGTGCGGCGCTTCGAGCAGGTCTACGGCCCGGCCGGCGAACGTGCGCGGCTGCTGGAGCGCGCGCCGGGCTACGTGCGCACGGAACTGTGGCGCGACCCGGCGACGCCGGGCCGCTACATCGCCACGGATCACTGGACGTCCGCCGAGGCGTACTCCGCGTTCCTCTCCGGGTTCGCCGCGGAGCACGCCGGGCTGGAGGCGTTGGGGCGCGAGCTGATCGAGCGTGAGAGGCACCTCGGCGCCTTCGACAGCGTGCGGCCCTCTCCTTTCCCGCACTTCCCGCGTACATTGGAGGCCTGACCCCGGCGCGCCCGTGCGGCGCGCCGCGCGTCCACGGTCCGTCCCGATGGAGGGAGCGCATGGGGAAGTCCGTCGCGGTGCACGAGGCGCCCGACGCCGTCGTCGCTCCGATGCGAGCCCGCTCGTTTGCCTCCGGCGGCGTCACGGCCCTTCGGATCGCTTCTCTCCTGCTGGCTCTCGCCCAACCGTCCGCGGCCGCTGCCCAGTGGGTCGAGCAGCCGACGGGGAGCAACGCCGAGTTCCGCGGCCTTGCCGCCGTGGATTCGCTGGTGGCGTGGACCGGCGGTCGCAACGGCGCGTTCGCCCGCACGACGGATGGCGGCGCCACGTGGGTCGCGGGCATCGTGTCCGGCGCGGAGTCGCTGTTCTTCGTGGACGTGCACGCGCTGGACGCGGACACGGCGTGGCTGTTGGGCACCAGCTTCGATGGCGGGCTCGCGCGCATCTACCACACCACGGATGGCGGCGCGACGTGGCGCATGCAGTTCGAGGACACCACGCCCGGCGCGTTCTACGACGGCTTCGCGTTCTGGGATGCGCAGCGCGGCATCGCGTTCGGCGACCCGGTGAACGGCTCGTTCCGGATCGTGCGGACGGAGGACGGCGGGCGGACGTGGAACGTCGTGCCGGCAGAGAACATCCCTCCGCCGCTGGACGGCGAGGCAGGGTTCGCGGCGAGTGGGACGGCGGTCGTGACGCGGCCGAACGGGCTCGCGTGGATCGGCACCGGCGGCGGACGTGTCGCGCGTGTGTACCGGACGTCGGACTACGGCGCGACGTGGGAGGTGGCGGAGACGCCGCTCGCCGCCGGCCCGACGGCCGGCATCTTCGGCATCGCGTTCCGGGACTCGCTGAACGGCGTGGCCGTGGGCGGCGACTACCAGCAGCGCACCGCCGCGACGCCGAACGTGCTGCGCACGCGTGACGGCGGGCGGACGTGGGAGCTGGTGGGCACGAGCGCGCCGCCCGGCGTGCGCTACGGCGTGGTGTACGTGCCGGGCGCGCAGCCGCCCGTGCTGGTCGCCGTCGGGCCGTCCGGCTCCGGCTACTCGCTGGACGACGGCGCGACGTGGACGCCGATCGGTGACGTCGGCTACAACACCGTATCGTTCGCCGCGCGGAACGCCGGATGGGCGGCGGGGACGGAAGGGCGGATCGCGCGGTGGAGGGGCGTGTTCGGCGTGGAGCGGTGAGGCGGCCGGCGGCGCGCCACGACCGCCTCACGTTCTGCCGCCCGGGCCGCCGCGTGCTCCATATCTCTCTAGGCTCTCCAGGTCCCCGATCCAGGTTCCCTCGCCCGCACCCTGGCCCCGCGGAGCTAGGACCGGTTCTCGCTCGCCCAGCGGTGCGCCGTATACGCGGAGACGATGTGGCAGACCCAGCCCAGCAGTCCACCGGTGCCGACCCAGAAGCCGGGGGTCACGATCAGCCAGAACAGGCCCCGCAGGAACTTGCCGTTGTAGATCTGCCCCAGTCCCGGGATCAGGAAGCTCAGCACCGCCGCGGTGCCCGGATTCTTCATCGCTTGCCTCGGTCGGTCATGGCTTTGCCGTGTCGGCCCATGCGCTCGGCCGGCGCCGCCGACGCCTCATCATCCGCCCATACGTGTGGCGCCCCGCTCGGGTTTACGAGGCATGGGGTCGAGGGATGGCGCCGAGCCGTATCGGTGAGGGAGCGGCCCGGGCACGACGGGCGAGCGGTCGTGCGCGACGGTGCCAACGCACGCCGTCGGCCGCTCGCCCGATCCGGGCGGCTCCATCACCGCGTGCACGCCCTGGCGCCGCCACGCGCCCGCCGGTCCCCGCATCTGGCCACCGTTGTCCAGCCCCCGTGGCGTGCCGCTTGCCCCCACCCGTGTGGGCTTCCTGCACGGCGGGGATCCGGTCGCCGGCGGCCCGGCTGGGGGATCGCCCCGGCCGGGCCACGCAGGTGCGCCAGGACCCGGCTCACGCGTGCGTGCATCACGGAACCGTGGAGGCGACGGTGTACCGTACGATCCTCCTACCGCTCGACGGCTCGGTCTTCTCGGAGCACGCCCTGCCCGCCGCGATCGAGGTGGCACGGCGCTCGGGCGCGGTGCTGCACCTGGTGCACGTGTACCAGCCGGACGAGCCGTGGCGCGACCAGGAGGAGCTGACGCCGTACCGCTTCGAGGGCCAGCCCGCGTACGACGACGTCTACGAGAGCATGGACCGGCGCCTCGCCCGTCGTTACCTGGCGTGGGCGGCGCGGCAGGCGGAGGAGCGCGGCGCACGCGCGGAGACCGCGCTGTTGAACGGCCAGGATGAGGCTGCGGCCAGGATCCAGCGCTACGCGGACGAGGTGGGCGCGGACCTGGTCGTCATGGCGACGCACGGCCGCGGCGCGCTGAGCCGTGCATGGCTCGGCAGCGTGGCCGACACGCTGGTGCGGGAGGTCCGCCGGCCGGTGCTGCTGGTGCGTCCGCCAGGCGAGGACGTGCGGCCGGACTTCGATGCGCGGGTCAGGTTCCACCACCTGCTCATCCCGCTGGATGGGTCGGACGAGGCCGAGCAGGCGGTGCCGCCGGCCATGGAGCTGGGCGAGGCGATGGATGCACGGTTCACGCTTCTTACCGTGATCCCTGTGCCGATCCCGCTCGGAGTCATGAACCCGGAGCTCATGGTGGATGAGCGTGAACGCGCCGTGACGAGTGGGCCGGAGCCGAACGGCCCCGCCCACGCGTACCTCGAAAGCGTGGCCGAGCGGCTGCGGCGCGAGGGCCGGCAGGTGGATGTGGACGTCGTGGTGGAGGGCGACGTGACCGCCGCGATCCTCGGCGAAGCGGAGCGGGTCGGCGCCGACGTCATCGCGATCGCCACCCACGGCCGCAGCGGACTCTCCAGACTCGTGATGGGCAGCGTCGCCGGCGAGCTGGTCCGCAAGGCCGACGTGCCGGTGTTGGTCTACCGGCCGGAGCCCCGCGCGGAGTCCCGCGCGTGAGCGTCGCGCCGGCGGGCGTCGGCGCAGCGCGTCAACGCGGGGGCTCGCGCGGTACGTCCGATCGGGCCGGCGGGATGCCGCCTGCATCCCGCCGGCGGTTCGGTCACGGCGCGGTTGCCCGCGCCCAGTCCCAGCTCTCGAGGCCCCGGTCGTTCACCGCCTTGACCATGATCTCTGCGCCGGCGGGAACGTCGGACAGGCGCGCGCGCGGCTCGCTCACCGTCGTCGTGCGCAGTTCGCCCCCGGGCGCGCGGTAGGCGACGACGTAGGACCGCACGTCCGACTCCACGGCCGGCGCCCACCGCGCCTCCACGTCCCGCCCGCGGCGCGTGACCTCCAGCCCCGTGAGCCGTGACGGGCTCGCGGCCATCAGCATGATGGATGCGACCGTCGTCTTGCTGACCTCCGCGACGAGCCGCTGGTCCACCGTCTCGAGCACGTCGTGCTCCTCGTGGTAGTGCGGGTTGCCGAGGATCGGGTAGGAGCCGATGCCGGCGATGATGTCGCCCCACGCCTCGTAGAACGCAGCGGCATCCGTCCCGCGGTAGTACTCGGCATCGTAGGTGATCAGGCCGGTGAACAGGATCGCGGCCGCGTGCTGGAGGTCGCGGAGACCATGGTTCGAGTACCGGATCGTGTTGTCCAGCCGGACATCGTTCGCGTAGCCGACCATGTCGTTGTTCAGCGCGCCGAGGACCTTCAGTCCCTCCTCGGCCGCGCGACGCACGAACTCCCGGCTCCCCAGCAGGCCCGACTCCTCGCCCGTGAAGAACGCGAACTTGATGGTCCGCGGCTGCGGCCGCTTCGCGAGCACTCGTGCCGCCTCGAGCAGCGCGGTCGCGCCCGAGCTGTTGTCATCCGCGCCCGGGCCGCGCTCGACCGAGTCGAAGTGGCTGGACACGACGTAGACCAGGTCCGGGTCCACGGTGCCGCGCAGCGTGGCGATGACGTTGGCCGTGCGGATGCCCGGCCGCGGCTCGAACCACTGGATCTCCGGCTCGTAGCCGAACTGGCGGAGCTTGGCCGCGTAGTACTCGATCGCCCGGTGGTTGCCCGGCTGCGTGATGTGCTTGGAGCCGAGCCGGTAGACGTCGTTCGCGTAGCCGTAGATGCGGGTCGCGGAGACGTCCTGCACCGCCGCGCGCACCTCGTCCGCGATCGGCGCGAACATCTTCTCGGCCCGCGCGCGCAGGTCCTGCTCGCGGGCGAGGTTGGCGCGGATGCGGGCGAGTACCTCATCCTTCGTGACCTTGCGGGTGAGGTCGAGCAGCACGACCTGCCGCTCGGGCGAGATCGTGTTGCCGTCCCGGTCCGCGACGATCAAGACCTTCGTGCCGTCCCGGCTCACCGCCCACTCGTACTCCGGCGCGACGGTGCGCACGGTGTTGTTGTGGTGCAACCGCGTGCGCTCGCCGGTCTCCACGTCGTACAGGTACGAGCGGCGGTGGCGCGGCTCGCCCACCAGCGCGAGGACCGTCTTCGCGTCAATGAACCGGGGCTCCACGTCGTGCTGGATCTCGTAGGTGAGCCGACGCTCGTTCGTGCCGTCGCTCGCCACGACGAACAGCTCCCAATCCTCCCGCGGCATCATCTGATAGACGACCAAGCTGCCGTCCGGCGAGAGGGCCGGCGCCGCGACCGGGGCCGTCGTGCGCTTGACGACGACCGGGTCGCCGCCTGCGCTCAGGGAGAGGACGTTCACGGTGTTCTCGCCGTTCGCCTGGGCGATGAACGCGAGCGTCGAGCCGTCTGCGGAGAGCGCGGGCTGGGTGCCCTCGAACGTCCGCGTCTCGCCGGTCGAGAGGTCGCGCACCGCGATCGTGCGGCGGTTCACCGTGTAGACGAGGTGCTTGCCGCCCGGCACTGCCATGATGTTCTCGTGGATACCCGGCTCGGTCACGACCTCCGCTGGCCGCTGGCCGTCCCGGAATGCGACGATCACGGTCCGATCGGTCTGGCCGCGCGGGAAGCCGGCAACGTAGAGCGCGCTGCCGTCCGCCGAGAACGTGATCTCGGTCTTGGCCAGATCCTCCGCTTCGATGGTGCGCTCGCGGCCAGACACCAGGTCCTGCACCTTGATCCTCGACTCCAACGCCTCGAGGATCGCGATGGCGCGTGTGCGGCGGATCAGCTCCTCGCGGCTCGCGCGTGCGGCGGTCAGGCGTTGCAGGTCATCGTAAGCGGCCTTGAGCGCCGCGCTCGGCCGTGAAGGAGGTTCGATGTACGCTGCGCGGAGGCCGTCCGGCGAGAACACCAGCCCGGTGCCCCGGACCTCGCGCAGCTTGCGCGGGGACGCGCCGGAGATGTCGACGATGTGCGTGCGCAGCGTCTCCCGCGTGCCGGTCTCGTAGGCGACCAGGCGGCCGTCCGGGCTGAACTGGATCGCGCGGCCGTCCGGCGCGATCTCGGTGGCGTGATACAGCTCGCCGGTGAGCAGCGCCACCGGCTCGAGGAAGCGCTCGCCGCCAGGCGTCTGGAGCAGCCGCTCGAGCTGCGAGAGCGCATCGGGGTACGCGCCGTCCTGCCAGTTCACGTAGGCAGAGTCGTACAGCTCCTGTAGCGGATCCTGTGCGGCCGCCGCGGAGGGCGCCGCCAACAGGATCGCAGGTAGCAGCAACGTCAGCGATCGGGTATACTCCATCGATCCACCTCGGCGGGGGTGTCGAGCGCTCCGGCTCGCCCGCGCACGGGTCGGGGCCGGAGCCTGCGCCCTTGTCGATGAAGCGCGCCGCAGGTCGTCACGCCAGGAGCGCATGGTCCGCGTTCAGGTCTCCATGACCGTCGAGCGCCGCCTGCGGCGCTCCAGACTCGAGGACACGTACACCGCCCCCGCCGGCGCGATCCTGTCCGCCGTCGGCTTCGTCGGCCCGTGGGGCCTGTACCCTCGGGGGGCCTGTTCGCCCACGTCGGCGCGGGCGTGCGTGCCGGGGCCGGCGGCGCTGACTTCGTTGCGGCCGTTCGGCGCGGGGCGTGAGGACGGAGACCATGGTACTGGACATCGAGTATCTCGGCCAGCGGGGCGCGATCGGCGCGTTCCTGATCGAGACGGACGGCGGCGCGGCCATCGTCGACCCCGGCCCCGCGTCCGCGCTGTCCGGCCTGCGCGCTCGCCTTGCGGAGCAGGGCCTCGGCGTGGCCGACCTCGAGGCCGTCCTCCTCACCCACATCCACCTCGACCACGCCGGCGCGACCGGAACGCTGGTGCGCGAGAACCCGCGGCTGCGCGTCTACGTGCACGAGCGCGGCGCGCCGCACCTCGTGGACCCGACACGGCTGCTGGCCAGCGCGGGCCGCCTGTACGGCGACCAGATGCAACGGCTGTGGGGCGAGGTCCTTCCCGTTCCGCGCGACAACCTGCACACGCTCGCGGGCGGCGAGGAGGTGCGGCTGGGGACGCGGGTGCTCGAGACCGCGTACACGCCGGGCCACGCGGTGCACCACGTGAGTTACCTGGACGCGGGCGAGGGCGTCGCGTTCGTGGGCGACACGGGCGGGCTGCGCCTCGACAACGCCCGCGTCGTCCTGCCGCTCACGCCGCCGCCGGACTTCGACCTCGAGGCGTGGCGGCAGAGCCTGGCGTGGTTCGCCGTGTGGCGGCCCGAGCGCCTCGTCGTCACGCACTTCGGCTTCGCCGACGACGTGCCCTGGCACCTCGCGCAGCTCGAGGAAGGGCTCGAGGACTGGGTGGCACGCGTGCGCGCGTCGCTCGCCCGTGAGGCAACGGACGAGGCAAGGGCGCGTGCGTTCGCCGACGACGTCGCCGCCGAGCTCGCCGGCCGCCTATCCGCCGACGAGGTGGCGCGCTACGTCGCCGGCGCGGGACTGGAGGCGTGCTGGGCCGGGATCGCACGGTGGGTGAGGAAGCAGCAGGGCGGCTGAGGGCAGGCGGCGGCGGTCGCGGCGATCCGGCCTAGATGATCCACCGGTCGGCGATGCGATCCACGTACCACTGGCCGTCCCAGCGCCTCCGGGCAGTGTCCAGGCCGGGTGCGCTCGGCGGGCCGGGGGCGTGCTCTTGCCGCGGCTTGACCCCCCGTCCGCTCCCGGGGTACTCTACTTGCACCCGGGCAGCGGGCTCCCATCTCCACGCGGGAAATCCGGCATGCACGCGATCGTCACCCTGGATGTCAACGGCGACCGTCGCCAGGTCGGCGTGCCGGCGCACTACACGCTGCTGGAGACGCTGCGCTACGTGCTCGGGCTCACGGGCTCCAAGCAGGGCTGCGACAAGGGCGACTGCGGCGCGTGCACCGTGTTGCTGGACGGGGAGCCCACGCTCGCCTGCCTCACGCCGGTCTGGGAGGCGGAAGGGCGCAAGGTGCTGACGGTCGAAGGGCTGGCCGGCCCCGGCCGGCTGCACCCACTCCAGGAGGCGTTCCAGCGGGCCGGCGCTGCGCAGTGTGGCTTCTGCACGCCCGGCATCCTCATGTCCGCCGCTGCACTGCTCGCCCGCAACCCGAACCCCACGCGCCGCGAGATCCAGGAAGCGCTGAGCGGAAACCTCTGCCGCTGCACCGGATACACGAAGATCTACGAGGCGGTGGAGCTGGCGGCGGAGATGATCCGCGCGGCCGCGACGCAGGGGGGGCGATGAAGCGGAGCCGCTCATGAGACCCGAAGACCTCCGCGGCCGTCAGGCGGCGAACGCCGCACCCGAGTCCGAGCTCGCCGAGCTCATCGAGCGGGAGTTCGCGGTCATTGGCCGTCGGCTCACACGCACCGACGGGCTGGGCAAGGTCACGGGCAGCGCCGTCTACACGGACGACATCGCGCTGCCCGGCATGCTGCACGGCAAGATCCTGCGCTCCCCGCACCCGCACGCGCGAATCCTCTCCATCGATACCTCCGAAGCCCTCGCGCTGCCCGGCGTGCACGCGGTCATCACCGGCCGCGACATGCCCGTGAAGTACGGCATCATCCCGTGGACGCGGGATGAGGAGCCGCTGTGCGTGGACCGCGTGCGCTACATCGGGGACGCCGTCGCCGCGGTGGCGGCCGTGGACGAGGACACGGCGATCCGCGCCCTCGACCTGATCCGCGTCGAGTACGAGCCGCTGCCCGCCTACCTCGACCCGGAGGCCGCGCTCGCGGGCGGCGACATCCCGATCCACGAGCCGAGGAAGCCGGGCCAGAACGGCAACATCACGAAGCACGTGCGCCTCGCGTTCGGCGACGTGGACCGGCTCATGGCCGAGAGCGACGTCGTCATCGAGGCCGAGTACTTCTTCGAAGGGACGACGCATGCGCCGATGGAGCCGCACTGCGCCATCGGCTACTACGACCCCTCCGGCAAGCTCACCGTCTGGTCCGCGACGCAGGTGCCGCACTACCTCCAGCGCGAGCTGGCGCGGGTACTGGACCTGGATGTCGCGCGCGTGCGCGTGATCCAGCCCACCGTGGGCGGCGCGTTCGGCGGCAAGTCCGAGCCGTTCGACCTGGAGTTCTGCGTCGCCAAGCTGGCGATGATCACGGGCCGGCCCGTGAAGATCCTGTACACGCGTGAGGAGGTCTTCTACGCGCACCGGGGCCGCCACCCGATGAAGATCCACGCGCGGCTGGGCGCGAGCCGGGATGGGCGGATCAAGGCCGTGGATCACCGCGTGCTGATCGACGGCGGCGCCTACGCCTCGTTCGGCCTCGTCACCACCTACTACTCCGGCCAGCTCCTGACCGCGCCGTACGCGTTCGAGTCGTACCGGTTCGACGCGACGCGGGTCTACACGAACAAGCCGGCGTGCGGCCCGAAGCGCGGCCACGGCTCGGTGCAGCCGCGCTTCGCGTTCGAGGTCCAGCTCGACAAGCTCGCAGAAGCGTTGGGCATGGATCCCATCGAGCTCAGGCGGCGCAACTTCCTGGGCTCGGGGACGCGCACGGTGAACGAGCTGCGCATCACGTCCAACGGCTTCCTGGAGTGCCTGGACGCGGTCGAGCGGGCGAGCGGGTGGAAGGAGCGCTGGCGCCGGCTGCCCTACGGGCGTGGGCTCGGCGTCGCCGGGTCTTGCTACATCTCGGGCACGAACTACCCGATCTACCCGAACGACATGCCGCAGTCCGGCGTGCAGATCCAGGTCGAGCGTTCGGGCCGGGTCACGGTGTTCAGCGGCGCGTCGGAGATCGGGCAGGGTTCGGACAGCGTGGTCGCGTACATCGTCGCCGAGGAGCTGGGCGTGCCGCTCGAGTACGTGCGCGTCGTCTCCGCGGACACGGACCTGGTGCCGGTGGACCTGGGCGCCTATTCGTCGCGCGAGACGTTCATGGTCGGCAACGCGACGTTGGAGGCCGCGCGCAGGCTGCGCACGCTCGTTCAGCGCGCCGTGGCGGAGGAATGGAACGTCCGGCCCATGCAGGTGTCGCTCGTTGGTGGCTGGGCGGTGGACGCCGCCGACCCGGCGCGCCGCATCCCGATCTCCGAAGCGTTCAACATCGCGGAGGCGAAGCACGGCACGCTGGGCGCGGTCGGCTCCTACAACACGCCCAAGGACATCCACGGCGCCTACCGCGGCGGCACCATCGGCGCCTCGCCCGCCTACTCGTTCACCGCGCACGTCGCGGAGGTCGAGGTCGACGTCGAGACCGGCTTCGTCCGCGTCGAGCGGATCTGGATCGCCCACGACTGCGGCCGTGCGCTGAACCCGGTGCTGGTCGAGGGGCAGATGGAGGGCTCGGCGTACATGGGGTTCGCCGAGGCGCTGATGGAGCAGCAGATCTTCAAGGATGCGGACCAGGGAAGGGAAGGGCTGCACAACGGGCCGTCGCTGCTGGACTACCGCATCCCCACCACGCTGGACACGCCCGAGCTGATCTCGCTGATCATCGAGAGCGTGGACCCGGAGGGGCCGTACGGCGCGAAGGAGGCGGGCGAGGGGCCGCTGCACCCGTCGATCCCGGCGATCGCCAACGCGATCTACGATGCGGTCGGCGTGCGCCTGGACTCGCTGCCGTTCTCACCGCCACGGGTTTGGAAGGCGTTGCAGGATCCGGCCGCACGCGAGCGCTGGCTCGCTGCGCGGAAGCAGGCGTACGCCGCGGAACTGGCGGCAGACTGACACGGACGCCGGAGCCCGGCGGATCCCGGGCCCGGCATCGAAGGGAGGACCATGGACGTCGAAGCTGCGATCCGAGCGCGCCGCTCGGTCAAGCGGTTCACCGGGCGGCCGGTCACGCGTGAGGAGCTGGAGCCGCTGTTCGAGGCGGCGGTCCTCGCGCCCAACCACCGCATGACGGAGCCGTGGGAGTTCCTCGTGCTGGGCGAGCGCGCCCGCAAGGCGTACGCGGAGGCACTGGCCCGCCGCAAGGCGCGCAAGGTCGAGGACGAGGCGGCGAAGGAAGCGGTGCGAGCGAAGGTGATGGCCGAGGTCATGTCCGTGCCGGCGGTGATCGCCGTCACGACCCGGCTGGACCCGGACCCGGAGATCCGGGAAGAGGACTACGCAGCAACGTTCATGGCCATCCAGAACATGTTGCTCGTCGCGACGTCGCGCGGCCTCGGCTCGCACATCAAGACCGGCAAGGTCATGGACGAGCCGGATGTCCGCGAGGCGCTGGGCGTGCCGGAGGACCGGCGCATCGTCGCCGTGATCTACATCGGCGAGCAGGCGGACACCCCGCAGCCCAAGCCGCGCACGCCGGCGCGCGAGAAGACCCGCTGGCTGGACTGACCCGATGCTGCGGCTGCCGGAGTACACGTACCACCGGCCCGCGCGGCTCGAGGACGCCCTCGCGCTCCTGGCCGAGCACGGCGATGCTGCAGTGCCGATCGCCGGCGGCACGGACCTGCTGCCGAACATGAAGCACCGGTTGGTCGCGCCGGCGCACCTCATCGCGCTGAAGCAACTGCCGGAGCTGCGCGGCATCGAGGTGGCCCACAGCGAGCTGCGCATCGGCGCTGCGGAAACCCTGACGGCCGTGTCGCGCCATCCGCTGGTGCGCCAGCACGCGCCGTCCCTCGCCCGCGCGGCCGCGCTGGTCGCCGGGCCGCAGCTCCGCAACATGGGCACGATCGGCGGCAACCTGTGCCTGGACACCCGCTGCACGTACTACAACCAGACGTACTTCTGGCGGCAGGCGCTGGGCTTCTGCCTGAAGAAGGACGGCACCGTGTGCCACGTCACGAAGGTGGGGAAGAAGTGCGTCGCCGCCCATTCCGCGGACACGCCGCCGGTGCTCATGACGCTCGGCGCCGTCGTCGACCTCGCGTCGGCCGATGGCGAGCGGAGCGTCGCGGTCGAGGAGTTCTTCGTCGCGGATGGCGTACGGAACACGGTGCGGCGGCCCGGCGAGCTGGTCACGCGCATCCGCGTGCCGCTGCGCGAGCCGCCGCTCAGGGCGTCCTACCAGAAGCTCCGGCAGCGCAACGCCGTTGACTTCCCGCTGCTCTCGGTCGCGGCGGCCGCGGAGATGGAGGACGACGACGTGGTGCGCTCGCTCCGCGTCGTCGTCTCCGCGCTCGGCGCACGCCCGCGGCTGCTCACCGGACTCGAGCGCATCGTGGAGGGCCAGCGCCTCACGCCGGACGTGATCGAGGCCGTGGCGCAGCGCGCCTTCCAGCAGTGCCACCCGCTCGGCAACATCGCCGCCGACGCCGAATGGCGGCGGGCCATGGTGCCCGTGTACGTGCGGCGGGCGCTGGAAGAGCTGGCGGGCGCCGCCGCGGTCGCCGCGTAGCCGCGGGGGCCGGACCTTCCGCTACGCCGCCTCCTCCTTCCGCCTCGCCGCCTCGTCCTTCGATTCCGGGTGCTCGACCACGCCCATGTGGTACCGATAGACCATCTCCCAGCCGAGCCAGCCGGACACCGCCAGGAGCGCGACGCCGACGAGCGAGAGCCAGAATCCGAGCCACGGGGTGCCCGGCTCGGGCGGCGCGGCGGCGCTCCAGCGGGTGAACCCGTTCCAGGCGAACAGGGCGACGACGACGAGGTTGATGATCATGTGCGTGATGGCGATGCGTCGCGCGCCCTGGTGGGGCGCCACGGCGACCAGGTCCACCAGACCGGGGATCGCGGCGAGCAGCGCGCCGATGACGCCGAGCAGGATCACCGGCACCGTTCCCAGCCACCACAGCGCCTGGTCGGTGATCAGGTAGAGGATGTCCATCACCAGCGTCATGATGAACGCGCCCGCCGGGATGACGATCAGCATCGGGTGCAGCGGATGATCCGCGATCGCGGCCTTGCTCCTCATGGCTCCCTCCTCGCGGACTCACGCGGCCGCGCGGTCGTGCGACCCGCAGCTCAGGATGACAACGGCCGCACCGCGCCCGTGGCGCGAGTGCGGCCGTCGTGGGCAGCCGGCCGGCGTGCAAGATCCGTTCTAGGCGGCAGCCAGAGCCTCTAGGCGGGTGCCAGCGCCAGCCGCCGGGCGACGGCGTCGGCGAAGCGGTCGGCCGCACCGGCGTCGGTGGCAAAGAAGAGCGCCGGCTCGATCAGCTCCGCCTCCATCAGCAGCAGCGTGCCCGCAGGCCCGTGGGTGCCGGCGCTCACGACCCCGTCGATCCGCGCGTACAGCAGCGGGCCGGGCGCGAGCCGCGCGATGGTGGCCACCGCCGCGTCGGCCTGCCGGAGCAGCGATGGCGGAGGCGCGACGGCTTCAGCCGTGCCGCCGTAGTCGCTCTGGACCCGGAAGTCGGCGGGCGCAGGGCGCTTCAGGACGGCGTGGCTGAACGCGAGCGCGCCGTTGCCATCGGCGAAGTAGATGAACGACCATTCACCCTCGCTGCACACCTCGGGCAGGAACGGCTGCACGAGCGCATCCGTCTCCTCGAGGATGGCACGGATCAGCGGCGCGCTGTCCCCTAGATCATCCGGACCGAGCCGAACGGTGCGGTACGATCCCGCGGAGACCGCTGGCTTCACGATCGCCTGCTCCCACCCCAATCGCTCCAGGAGCTGGCCGAGCTGGACCGTCGTGCCGCGCGGGATCCGCTCCGTCGGGATGACCGGCACGCCGGCCCGGGCGAGGTCGGCGAGGTAGCGCTTGTCGGCGTTCCAGCGGACGACCGATGCAGGATTCCAAAGAACGGCGCCCGACCGTTCCACGAGCTCCGCCCACGCGAGGAACGCGCTCGGACGGAGATGGTAGTCCCAGGTCGAGCGGATCAGCACCGCGGCGTAGCGGCCCCAATCCGCGGGCGCATCCCAGGGGACCGGCTCGACCTGCACGCGCCAGCGCGCCGTGAGGCGCTGGATCGCGAGTGCGTCGTCTTCCGTTGCCGACGACGTCTTTCGGTCCGTTGCCACGGCGATGAGCGTCGGCTCACCCGTGCGCCGATCCGCCGGGACCGGCGTGCGCGCGAACGACGCGCCCGTGCTCCGTGCGCCGGCCATCTCAGTTCTCGCCCGCGGCCCGCGCACGCGGCGTGGGCGGATCCTGGCTCAGTGGTTCGAGCGCCGCCGGCGAGAGGGGCGGTGCGACGTCGCCTGCACCCTCAGCGGGCGTCATGCACGCCGTGGCCGCCGCGGTCTCCGGCCGCTCCATGGCCGGCCGCCGGCGCGTTCCCTGGCCGCCCGTGATCGCCGCGACCGCGCCGACGATGATCACGGCGGCCACCGCCATGCGTGGTGTGATCGGCTCGCCGGCGAACGCCCAGCCGAGCAGCACGGCGACGACGGGGTTGACGTACGCGTACGTCGAGACGCGCGCAGGGGTGCTCACGCCCAGGAGCCACGTGTACGCGGTGAACCCGACCAGCGAGCCGAACACGATGAGGTAGAGCAGAGCGAGGATCGAGCGGAGCGACACGGCGTCGAGGTCCACGGCGCCCGCTTCGCCCACGGCGAGTCCCAGCAGCGTGAGCAGCGCGCCGCCGGCCAGCATCTCCATGGCGGTGCCCAGCAGCGGCGACCGGGGCAGTGGCGCGCGCCGCGAGTAGAGCGAGCCCGCCGCCCACGAGAGCGACCCGAGCACGAGCGCGGCCGCGCCCAGCGGGTCCACGCGCTCGCCGCCCAGCAGGGCGTTCGGGCCGACGAGCAAGGCGAGGCCCGCGAGGCCGAGCGCGACGCCGAAGAGCGTGCGGCCATCGGGCCGGGTGCCGTCGCGCTGCACCCATTCGAGCAGGACCATCCACAGCGGGACCGTGGCGACCAGCAGCGCCGCGAGGCCGGATGCGACCCGCTGCTCCGACCACACCACCCCGCCGTTGCCGCCCACCAGCATCAGCGCTCCGATGATCAGCGCGGACTTCCAGTGCACGAGGGCCGGCCGGCGCGCACCGCGCAGCCACGCCCACGCGTACAGCGCCGCACCGGCGATCAGGAACCGCACGCCCGCCATGAGGAACGGCGGGAGCGTCTCGATCGCGTAGAGGATGGCGAGATAGGTGGATCCCCAGATCACGTAAACCGCGGCGAACGCCGCCACGAGCTTCGCCGTGGACGGACGTTCCCGCAGCACCAGCTCAGCCATGCACTGCCTCCGACTCCACTTCCTCAGCCGCCGCCGGCTGGAGCGGCAGCTCCGCAGTCTCCTTGATCGTCTCCAGCACGATGGTCGTGCGGGTCGAGCGGATGGTGCCGATGGCGCCGAACTCCTCCCGCAGGATGCGGCCCAGCGCCTCGGGATCCGCGGCCCGCACCTTCACCAGGTAGCAGTCCTCGCCGGCGATGTGATGGACCTCCTGGACGCCCGGGATCGCGGCGAGGCGCACGGCCGCGTCGCAGGCGCCCGGCGGCTCTGCCGTGCGGACGAACACGAACGCCACCAGCGGCAGCCCCAGCGCCCGCGGGTTCACCACCGCCTGATAGCGTGCGATCACGCCACGCTCTTCCAGCTTGCGGATCCGTTCGAACACCGCCGACGGCGCCATGCCCACGCGCCGCGCGATCTCCGCGTTGGGCGTGCGCGCGTTCTGCTGCAGGATCGCGAGGATCTGACGGTCGGTGTTGTCCATACCTTCCGCTCCGCTTCGCGTTCGCTGGGGCCGGGCGGAGGCGCGTTCGGTGCGCGCTCGGCTCCGCCGCGTGAGGCGGCTGGGCTCCGGCGGGCCTGTGGCCTGACCTCGGCTCCGTGTCACTGGGCTGGGCCGCGCTGGGCTCCGCGGCTTTCGGCTGCGAGGCACCGGCGGACGCTGCGCGCCGCCGATGGGCCGCGGCGCCTAGGGAGCGCTTCGCGTGCCCGGCGCCCCGCGCGCGCAGAACGCACGCGCGGCTTCGACCAGCACCCGGGCGCACGTCACCACCGAGTCCACCTCCACCCACTCCACCGCCGCGTGCGCGCCCGCACCCGCGGGGCCGTAGTTCACCGTCGGCACGCCCGCGCCAGCGAAGACCGCCGCGTCCATCCAGTAGGCGACGCCGGCCTCCTCGGGCTCCGCCCCCGTGACCGCCGCCGCGGCGCTGCGCACGCAACGGGCGATGTCGGCATCGCGATCACACTCGAGCGGCGGCCGATCCAGCAGCACCCGCACCTCCGCCTCCTCGCCTGCCCGCCTTACGGCTGCCTCCACCTCCGCGACGACCTGCGCCGTCGTCTCGCCCGGGAGCGTGCGGCGCTCGACGCTCAGTCTGCACTCGGCGGCGTACGTGGAGAGGCCCGTGCCGCCCTCGATCAGCGCGCAGTGGAGCGAGGCCGGGCCCACCAGCGGGTGCACGCGCCGCCGCAGCTCCGTGCGGTCCAGCTCCTCGAGCGCCGCGATGATCCGGCCCATCCGCCCGATCGCGCTCACGCCCAGGTCCCACCGGCTGCCGTGCGCCGCCACCCCGCGCGTCACGAGCTCCAGCCAGACGAAGCCCTTGTGCGCCAGGATCAACCGACCTTCGCTCGGCTCGGTCACGATGCACGCATCCGCCCGGTGCCGGCGGACGAAGTCGCTCGCCCCGATGCTCGCGTACTCCTCGTCGCAGACCAGCGCGCCGAGAACGCGGCCGGTGAGCCCCTCCCGCGCCAGCGCCGCCAGCGCGGCCAGGATCGCCGCCGCGCCGCCCTTCATGTCGTAGCTGCCACGCCCGTACAGCCGGCCACCCTCCACCCGCGGCTCGAACGGCGGGATCTCCATCCCCGCCGTGCCCACGGTGTCCAGGTGGGCGCACAGCACGAGCGTCGGGCCATCGCCGCCGCCCACCTCCGCCACGGCGTTCGGCCGCCCAGGCGCCGCCTCCTCCAGCCACGCCCTCACCCCGCGCGCCGTGAGCCACTCCACGGCGAAGCGCGCGACCGCCTCCTCCCCCGTCCCCTCGCCCGGCGCGAGCGCCGGGTTCACCGAGGGGATGCGGACGAGGCGGGCAAGGACCTCCTGCACCGCGTCCCTGGACAGCGGGTCCGGCTGCATGGCGTGGCGTTTTCCGCTCGAGTGTGGCCGTAGGAATCCCGAATCGGCGTCGGTTGTGTGTGCGTCGAATCGACGGCAAAGCGATATAGCACAGTGAAGATAGTTCGGCGAGACTGGGTGTCAAGGAAAGATTCGGCGATGCTCCCGGGGCCGCGCGCTTCAGGCGGGCAGCGAGCCGGTCAGCACTGCGGCGGACGCGACGAGCGAGCGCGACCGGCGCTCAGCGTGCCCCGGCGCCTTGGCCGCCGGCGCTGGCGGGATCCGGCTCAAACGGATCGGAGCACGTCGGCCGGATCGATGCGTATCGTCCGGCGCGCTGGCCACCAGGACGCGGCGAGCGCGGCGCCGATGCAGACGACGGCGACCGCGCCGATGGTCAACGGGTCGTTCGGCGCGACGCCGTACAGGAACCCCCGGATCAGACCGGAAAGCGACAGGGCGCCCGCCACGCCGGCCGCGGCGCCGGCGCCCGCCAGCGTCCTGTGCTGGACTTCGATGGCGTGCGGCGCCCAGAACGCGATCGAGTCGGGCATGATGCCCAGCATCGAGCGGAGGATCACGTGTGCGAGGAGCACGGCGACCACGGCGCTCGCCAATGCGAGGAGCAAGCTCTCGGTCAGGAGCTGGCGGAGCAGCCGGCGGCGAGACGCGCCGAGCGCGCTGCGCACCGCCAGCTCGTGCGTCCTGCGCCAGGCGCGCACGAGCAGCAGGTTCACGGCGTTGATCGCGGCCACGAGGAGGATCAGCGCGACGGTGCCGGCCATGAACCAGACCGGGCGCCGGACGTCGTCGCCGCCGCCGCGGCTCTCCTGGAGCGGCGCCAGCCGGATCGACCACCCACCCTCGAGGGGCCGCTGCTCGTCGAGCCAGGCCGCGAGCGCATCCACCCACGCCTGCACGGCTTCCAATCGCTCCGTCGCGGGCAGGCGGGCCTTGTGGTACAGCGCGCTCGGCATCCGGCCCAGCGCCGTGCCGTCGGCCCGGAGCGGGACCCACAACTCGCGGGTGCCGTCCGTGGGGAACTTGAACCCGGCGGGCATCACGCCGACGATGCGGTGGCGGATGCCATTCAGCTCGATCGTGCGGCCGACCGCCTGCGGATCCCCGCCGAACGCCGAGCGCCAGAACGCGTGGCTCAGGACCGCGACCGGCTCGGCGCCGGGGAGCGCATCGCTCTCCTCGAAGGCCCGGCCGAGCGCTGGCCGCACGCGGAGCACCTCGGCGAAGGAAGGCGACACTGCCTCGACCATGAGGGTCATCGGCTCCTCACCTTCCGTGTAGGTGACGGACTCGGCGATGTGGAGCAGCATGCCGTCGAACAACGGTGCGGCGTGCTCCGCCCACGTCCGAGCGACCCCGCGTCCGGTGTAGTTGCGCGCGGTGCCGAACCACGGGTCCGACCACCACACCTCCACCAGCCGCTCCGGCTCGCCGTACGGCAGCGGCCGCAGGAGCAGCGCGTCCACCACGCTGAACATCGCGGCGCTCGCGCCGATGCCCAGGCCCAGCGTGATGATCAGCGCGGCAGCGAAGAGCGGGTTGCGGCGGATGCCGCGCAGCCCGTAGCGCACGTCCTGAGCCATGTCGTCCAGCCAGCGCACGCCGCGAGCGTCGCGCGTCGCTTCGAGCACCTGCGTCATGCCGCCGAGCCGCAGCGCGGCCTGGCGTCGCGCCTCGGCGGGGCTCAGCCCGCGGCGCAGGTTCTCCTCCACCTCCATCTCGAAGTGGAAACGCAGCTCCTCGGCGAGCTCCAGGTCCTCACGGTCGCGGCGCAGGAGTGCGCGGAGACGCTCGACCAGGTCGGTCAGGATGCTCATGTGCGGACTCCGCCGTCAGGGTCGCACGACTCGTGGAGCGCAGGGGAGAGCGAAGCCCGGCTGACCAGGAACACGTCGCTGCTCGTTTGCTCGATGGGCTGCACAACGATCCAGACACACAGCCACGCGGGCGGGAGAGCGGAAGGCTCGATCGTGCCCTGGACCGCCTCGCCGGGGGCGGTTGGCCACCCGTTTTCTTCAGTCACTCTGAAGGAAAGTGCGCGGCTTTCTTCAGACTGTCAAGAGAAGCACCGGAAGTGCGGGCGAGCCCGCACGGGATGCGCCGCTCCCTACGGCAGCGGCGATGGCGGGCAGCGCCACACGATGTCGGTGCCCTGGGAGATCGACGACGAGGGTGTCGTTGCCTGCTGGGCCGCGACGACGGGGGCGGGATCGCGGCGGGTGACGTTCACCCGGGACGGGTGAGAACCTCGGCGTCCGCGGTCAGCCCACCACTCGGGGCTCGAACGCACCGCTGCGCTCGTCCTCGGCAACGGTGGGCTGACCGCGGCGTTGCGCTTACGAGGCGGCTCACTCCTTGGCCGGTTGGACGCCCAGACCCGGAGCCGTGTTGAAGCGCAGCCGGCCGTCCCGCTCGAGGCCAGGGCCCGTGAACGGGTCGCGGGCCAGCAGCGCGGCGCCGTCGAGGTCGGCGTAGTCGACGAGCGGTGCGATCTGCACGGCTGCCGCGATGCCCAGCGTGCTCTCGACCATGCAGCCGAGCATGACCTGCATGCGGTGCGCACGCGCGACGTGCACCATGCGGAGGGCCTCACGCAGCGAGCCGCACTTCATCAGCTTGATGTTGATGCCGTCGACGCGGCCGACGAGGCGGGGGATGTCGGCGGCGGTCTTGCACGACTCGTCCGCGATCACCGGCATCCGCGCGTGCCGGCGCACGAGCGCGAAGCCCTCCAGGTCGTCCGGGGCGAGGGGCTGCTCGAGGAGCTCGACGTCGTACGCCTCGAGCATCGGCAACTTTGCCACCGCTTCCTTCGCCGTCCATGCCGTGTTCGCGTCCACGCGCAGCCGAACATCCGGCGCCTCTTCGCGCACCAGCGCGAGCAACTGCTCGTCCCGCGGCGTGCCGATCTTGATCTTCAGGATCGGGTAGCCTTTGGCCTCCCTCACCCGCTGGCGCATCACCTCCGGCTCGTCGAGCCCGATGGTGAACGACGAGAGCGGCGCAGTGGCCGGGTCCAGCCCCCACAGCCGCCAGACCGGCACGCCCAGCCGTTTGCCGATGAGGTCGTGCAGCGCCGCGGAGACCGCGACGCGCGCCGCCGCGTTCCCGCCCACCGCGTGGGCGAGCGCGCGCTCGATGCGTTCGAGCGCGAAGAAGTCCGGCTCGTCGCTCCCGGCTTCGCGTGCGGCTGCGGCCAGGGCGGCCTCGAGCACCGGCATGACGGCGGTGACCGTCTCCGCCGTCTCGCCGTAGAACGCCGACGGCGCGGCTTCGCCCATGCCCACGAAGCCGTCGGCATCCTGCAGCCGGACGTGGACCGCGTAGCGCCTGGGCGGCGCCGCCGCGCGCGCGATGTGGAACGGATGGAGCGTATCGAGAGGGACGACTTCGTATTCGAGCTTCATCTCGCTATTCCTCGTCGCTTCACTGGAGTCGGCGGTACTCGCGCCCGTGGTAGAGCAGGGGCGGCTCGTCGGCGCCCAGGACGAGACGGTCGATGCGCGCGACGACGATCACGTGGTCGCCGCCGTCGTGCACGTCCCGGACGGTACACGCGAAGCCCACGGGCGCGCCGATCACGAGCGGCTCGCCTTCCGGCTCGAGGTGCTCGCGCCCGAGCGGCCCCGGGTCCGCGAATATGCTGGCCAGCCGGCGCTGCTTCTCGGACAGGATGCTGATCGCGAAGCGCGCGCCGGGCTCGAGGAGCGGCAACACCGTGGCGTTCGCCCCGATGCACACCAGCACGAGCGGCGGCTCGATGGACACGGGCGTGAACGCGGTCGCCGTGATGGCCGCGACATACGGCTCGTCTCGCACCGCGACGACGGTCACCCCGGACGCCCAACGGGAGAACGCCTCCCGCAGCAGGTGGGGGGACAACCCGCTGGCCTCCGGCTCGTTCCCGCCGTGCGCCTGGATCCCGGGACGGATGGGGCGGCGTGACGACATGCAGGGAAGGTACGCACGGACGGCCCGCGCCGCGAGGGCCGTCCCGGGCGCACCCGGAGTCGGGGCGTACCGGGGGGAGGCCACGCCTTCCGGCGTGGAGCGTGCTTCTCGTGGTTCGCGGCCCTTGGACTCGGAGCGCCGCCAGGGCACGGATCGCCCCTCCACGGCGTGACGTCCCAATGGCGCACGGCCGCCTCGGGAGTATGGCGGCCGTTTCCCGATCCGTCCGCGGAGGCGGGGACTCGATCCACGCCGGCTCGGGTTCTGGGGACTGGTGCTAGAGATTCCCCGCCATTGGGTCGACAAATAGCTCGCGGGGCGCCGCATGAACCCGTGGTTCGGAAGAATCAGCGCATCAGGCCCCGTCCGGAGGCCGTGGGCGAGAAGCAACGGGAATTGCTTCCGGCTCCTTGCCGATCAGGGTGTCGATGCCTCTCGGCAACGCGCGAGAAGCTGATCGGCCCGATGCGCCTCGGAATGTCGACCGAAGTATTGCGAGAGCGACGATTGACACGCTGGGGCCAACGCGATTATCATCAGCGCTCTCCTCGGGCGTTCCACTCGCAATCCCCAGTCCAGAGTGGCTCTCGAAGAGACCGAGAGATCCGGCGGATCTCTTCACGATCGCACCATGCAGAGCTTCCGGGTCTGATGCTCATTGAGTCGAGATTCCGACGCCGATCGCGTTGGACGCTCTCTCGATGCTTCCACCGCTTCCATCGTCTGTGGCGGGTGAGCTCGCCGCCCTGTGTTCGTCCGAGGCAGCCTCGAGGTTCTTCGCCCCCTTCGCTCCAGGCGAAGGATCCCCACGTGATCCTCTGACCTGATCCCTCGTTTCGATCAGGTGAGAAGGGCTCGCCCCGGAGAACGTCCGGCCACTGTCCGCGCGGACTGGACCGCATGAACGCACACGGACGCGGCAGCGGAACGGTGCGAAGCAGAAGCGCGATGGCCTCGGCATCGCGTCGGGCTTTCTCGTTGGCTCCCGATCACAGGTCGTGGTGTGAGCAGGCGTCCGCCAACCTTGTCTCTTTGTCCGCTTTCGTCGTCATTCTATGTCGTGGCGCGTTCCTTCCAAAGCCCCTGATCACCGATCCAGATCGGTCCCCAGGCGTCCTTCGATTCGTTGTCCCTCGTCCATTGCGGCGACCCGCGGACGGGATGTGGCGGTCGCATGGCGAGTGCCGCAGGAGAACCGGGAACCACTCGAAGAACGGAACGCCGGAGGCTCGGCCGGCCAGGCGGTGATGGAGTTCGCGTTCGACCGGGCGGGGAGCGACTACGCGCAGACAAGGGGTGATGTCCGGACCTGGCTACAGATCGGCCAATCGCGATTTCGTCGAACGCACGTCTGGTCGCGTCGCGAAGGCACGGCGGGCGTGATCGCAGTCAACCCCGAACCAGCACAGATCGCATGAATCCTCGCAGGCTCTCGTTGCTGTTTGCGCTTGCGGCGGCGTCGTTCGTTGCGCCGGGCGCGCGGGATGCCGCCGCGCAGACCTCACCGCCCGACACCATCCGCGCCTGCTACGTGCCGGCGACGGGGACGATCTATCGGATCGGCGCCCCGGGGCTTCCTTCGACGTGCTTTTCCAGGGAGCACGTCGAGTTCTGGTGGAACCGCGTCGCCCCCGCGGGGCCGCAGGGGCCGGAAGGGCCGGCCGGGCCGCCCGGACCTCCGGGGCCCGAGGGCCCGCAGGGGCCGCCTGGACCCCAGGGGCCGGCCGGTCCTCCGGGGCCGAAGGGTGACAAAGGCGATCCCGGTCCACAGGGCGTTCAGGGACCGCCCGGTCCTCAGGGTCCTGCGGGGCCGGCCGGTCCGCAGGGACCGCAGGGACCGAAGGGGCCGCAGGGGCCTCAGGGCCCACCGGGCCCCAAGGGTGACAAGGGCGACCCGGGCGAGCCGGGTCCGCAGGGGCCAATCGGGCCTCAGGGGCCGCCCGGACCTCCCGGCACCACCGTGCATAGCGAGCTCGAGGGCCTCGATGGGGACGATCACCCGCAGTACCTGCTCCTCGGCGGTGTGCGGTTTTCGGATTCGGGGTTTGCGGTCGCTCGTGCCAACGAGTTTGGCACTCAGCCTCTTCCCGCGACCGGGCCGGGGACACGGCTGCTCTGGTATTCGGAGCGAGGCGTCCTGCGCGCCGGCATGGTGGACGGTGACCAGTGGGATCTCAACAAGTTGGGGCTGTACTCCGTCGCGTTTGGCAACAATGTCGTCGCCAGCGGCGAGCACTCCGCCGCCCTCGGGTTTTCGGCGCAGGCAACCGGCACCAGTGCATTCGCGGTCGGAAGCCAGGCGACAGCCTCCGCGACCAACGCGATTGCCATCGGCAACTTGACGAAAGCCACGCAGGACATGTCTGTGGCGATCGGCAGCACATCCGAGGCGTCGCACAACTACGCCGTCGCTGTTGGGGGAGGAAAGGCCGGGGGATATCAGTCCATAGCCATCGGTCGTGAGACAAAAACGTTCGAGCAGCGGTCCGTGGCGATCGGATACCGGGCCCAGGCTCAAGATCAGTACGCGACCGCGCTCGGGTATGAAACCGTGGCGGCGGCCTTCAATGCCACTGCCATGGGCTACCAGACCCAGGCGCTGGGCAACTACTCCACGGCCATGGGGAACAGCACGGTGGCGGAGACCGTGGCTTCGATGGCCATCGGGCGGTTCAATACCATCCGCGGTGGCAGCCCGAATACATGGAATCCGTCCGACCCGCTCTTCGTCGCCGGCAACGGATCCAGCAGCGCCTCTCGCTCGGACGCGCTGGTGCTCTACAAGAACGGCAACCTGCAGATCGCCGGCACGCTCTCGCAGAGCTCCGATGCGCGGCTCAAGGAGGAGATCGAGCCGTTCGAGGGCGTGCTCGACCGCGTGCTCCAGCTCCAGCCGGTGACGTACCGGTTCAAGGAAGGCACGAACCGGAGCCGGGAGAAGCAGATCGGGCTCCTGGCGCAGGAGGTGGCCGAGCTGTTCCCGGAGCTGGTGAAGACAGAAGGGGACGGCTACCTCACGCTCTCCTACACGCAGCTCACGGCCGTGCTGCTGCAGGCGCTGCGCGAGCAGCAGGAGCGCTACGAAGCCGAGTTGGCGGCCCGGGATCAGGCCTACGAGGCGCGCGTGAGCGTACTCGAACGTCGCCTTGCGGAACTGGAACGTCGGCTCGCGGAGCCATCGGCGGTGGCCGTCGAGGCGTCGAATCCGCACAGCGGGCTCCCCGAACGGGCGCAGATCGAAACGGAAAGACGATGATGCGCCGACGACCATCCGTCGATCGCCCATCGTGATCTGACCCCTCACGGCGTGGTCGCTCGCTGTCGCGGCGACCACACCGCTTTTCGTGGGATGGGCGAGCTGCTCCCACGAGATCGGGCGGATGAGGACAGGTGGCGTGGTCGAGGCGAGAGAGCGCGCCGGGCAGCCGAAGGCGATGGGCGTTCGAGCCGCGCCGCTCGCCGGCCACCGGCTGCCGGGGACGTGCGGACCCGAGGAGGCGTCGAGGCGCTGGAACGAGACGTGCCCGATCGCGCGGGGCCGGGCCGGGTCCGCCCTCCCGGCGGCGGAAGAGCGGGCGCCGCTTGACCCGGCCGCTTCCAGGGGCGTAGGATCCGGCCGGGTGCGCAATCCAGTTCGTCCGGCCGCGCAGTGGATCACGGCCATGTCCTGGGAGTCGAGCATGCGACGCCGGAGCGCGAGCCTGGCTGCCGCGATTCTCGCCTCTGCCATATCGCTCGCGGCGCCGGTGTCCGGCCAGTCGGGTCACGAGGTGCAGACGGGTTTCCTTGATCGGAGCATCACGATCGCGGGCCACACGTACCCGTACCAGGTGTACGTGCCGCGCGCGTACGCGCTCGATACGGAGCAGCGTTTCCCGGTGATCCTGTTCCTGCACGGCGCCGGCGAGCGTGGCGATGACGGCCTTGCCCAGACGGAGGTGGGGCTCGGCCCGGCGCTGCGCCGTTACCCCTCGCGTTATCCTGCCATCGTCGTTTTCCCGCAGGCGCCGCGTGATTCCGCGTGGACGGGTCGGGTGGCGGAAGCCGCAATGGCGGCGCTCGAGCAGACGGAGCGGGAGTTCCGGACGGATCCGGAGCGGGTGTACCTCACCGGCATCTCGATGGGTGGGCACGGGACGTGGTACCTGGCGTACCGGCATCCGGACCGGTTCGCGGCGATCGCGCCGGTGTGCGGGTTCATTGATTGGAGGTTTGGTGGGCGCGACGTGACCGTGGTTCCACCAGCGGATGGAGACCCGTTCGAGGCGCTGGCCCGGCGTCTCGCGTCCGTGCCCACGTGGATCTTCCACGGCGAAGCCGATCCCGCGGTGCCCGTGGAGCAGTCGCGCCGTGCCGCGAAGGCGTTCGAGGCGGCGGGCGCCGCGGATGTCCGTTATTCGGAGTTGCCGGGCATCGGCCACAACGCGTGGGACCCGGCGTACGCCTCGCCCGGTTTCGCCGAGTGGTTGTTCGCGCAGCGCCGTGGCGCGAAGTCGCGCTGAGCGGCGTGGCTGCGTGGTATGACCACGGGCGCCGCGCCGCTGGATCCAACGACACGCGCCGGCTCTCTCTCGATTCGCCCCGCGGAGGCCTCGTGCGCACGCATGTCAAGATCCTCGGCTGGCTCCAGATCGCGTTGGGAACCCTCGACCTGCTCGCGGCGCTCGCGACCTTCGGAGTGATCGCCGGCTTCGGAGTGTTGAGTGGCCTGTCGGCCGAGACCCTGCTGCCGGTGGCCGCGGGCGGCGTGCTCGCCCTGGCGGTGAGTTTCCTGATCGTCATCACCGCGGTACCGAACCTGCTCGCCGGCGCCGGCCTCCTCGCGCACAGGAACTGGGCGCGGATCCTGGCGCTCATCCTTGCCGTGCTCAATGTGTTCAAGTTCCCGTGGGGCACGGCCCTGGCCGTGTACACGTTCTGGGTGCTGCTGCACCGGGACACGCGGGCTCTGTTCCGAGCCCGCTGACGGCGCGGCGTGGCGCCACGCCGGGTGATCCGGGCGGCAGCGTCGCCACGAGCACTGCGGGGGCTCTCAGATCGCAGCCCGACACGGCTCTCTCCGTCGCCTGTGACCGAGGGTCGAAAGCAGTAGGATCGGCTCCGGGTACGCCACCCACGTGCATCGGGCGAGGAGTCCGACGCCGTGCTGCAGCCGCCGCTGCTGCGATCCCGCTCCCAGGTGGCGCCCGACCCGCGACGGCCGCATGACCCGGCATGAGGCCTCCCGTGCGAGGTCCTGCGAGGTCTCGTGCTCGTTCGAGCTACCCCCAGCCCAATTCCCGCGCCACCGCCTCCACGTCCACGGGCAGCTCCGCCACGCGGAACGGCAGCCCCAACGCCGTGTCCGGGTCCTTGAGCCCGTGCCCGGTCAGCACGCACACGCACCGGCTGCGGCGCTCCACCTCGCCCGCCTGCACCGCCGCACGCAGTCCCGCGACACTCGCCGCCGATGCCGGCTCGCAGAACACGCCCTCGCGGCGCGCGATCTCCCGGTACGCCTCGAGGATCTGCGCGTCGGACACCGCGCGGAACGAACCTGCCGATTCCCGAACCGCCGCGACCGCGGTGTTCCAGCTCGCGGGCCGGCCGATGCGGATCGCGGTCGCGACCGTCTCCGGCTGGGCGACGGGCTCGCCGCGCACCAGCGGCGCAGCGCCTTCCGCCTGGACGCCGAGCATCCGCGGCAGCCTCGTGCTCGAGCCGCGCTCCGCGTACCGTCGGAACCCCAGCCAGTACGCCGTGATGTTGCCGCCGTTGCCGACCGGCAGCGCGACCACGTCGGGCGCATCGCCCAGCTCATCGCAGATCTCGTACGCCGCGGTGGCCTGGCCTTCGACGCGGTACGGGTTCACCGAATTGACCAGCGCCGCCGGGTAACGCTCGGCGAGCGCCCGCGCCACGTCCAGCGCAGCGTCGAAGTTCCCGTCCAGCGACACGATGCGCGCTCCGTACGCCACCGCCTGCGCCAGCTTGCCGACGGCGACCTTGCCGCGCGGAAGCAGAACGCCCGCCGTGATCCCCGCCCGCGCGGCGTAGGCGGCCGCGCTGGCCGCGGTGTTGCCCGTGGATGCGCAGAGCACCGTCCTCGCGCCTTCCTCGATGGCCTTCGCCACCGCGACGACCATCCCCCGGTCCTTGAACGAGCCCGTGGGGTTGAGCCCTTCGAACTTGAGGAACAGCTCACTCACGCCGACCCACTCGGCGAGCCGCGGCGCCGAGAGCAGCGGCGTCGAGCCCTCGCCCAGTGTCAGCGCGGGCGTGGCCGGCGTGATCGGGAGGAATGAGGGGTAGCGGCGGAGAACGCCGCGCATTCCGTCGGGCGCCGTGTCCGGGGCGGCTGCGCCGGAACCAGACGCCGGCCCGTGCGATGAGCCCGCCATGTTCAGTTCCTCTCCCAGCGCGAACGGTGCAGCAGCGCCAGCTCGACCAGGTCCGCGAACACCGCGGAGCCAGTGGGCCGGCTGCCCGCGCCGCGGCCGATGAACGTGAGCGGGCCGGCGAAGTCGCCCTCGAGCGTGACGGCGTTGACCTCGTTCCGCACCTGGGCGAGTGCGTCCGTCGCCGGGATCTCGACTGGTGCGACGCGGAGCGAGACGGCCCCGTCGTCGTCACGCGTTGCTTCCGCGATCAGCTTGATGACACAGCCCCGGCGCAGTGCGTCGTCGACATCGCTGAGCGTGAGTCGTTCGATGCCCTCCACGCACACCGACTCGAGCGGCAGCCACCGGCCGAACGCGTGGCGGGCCAGGATCACCAGCTTCTGCGCAGTGTCCGTGCCGGAGATGTCTGCCGACGGGTCCGCCTCGGCGAAGCCCAGCTCCTGGGCCTGCGCCAGCGCGTCCTCGAGCGCCAGCCGATCCTCCGCCATGCGCGTGAGGATGTAGTTGCACGTGCCGTTGAGGATGCCGCGCACCCGCGTCAGGCGGTTGGCCACCAGCGCGCCGCGCAGCGCGTGGAGCACGGGGATCGCGCCGCCGACGGCCCCCTCGTAGCGCAGCTCGGCGCCTCTCGCCGACGCCAGCGCCTCCAGCTCCTCGCCCCTCGCGGCGATCAGCGCCTTGTTCGCCGTGACGACGTGCTTGCCCGCGCGGAGCGCACTCTCGACCACGACGCCCGCCGTGTCCAGCCCGCCCATCGCCTCCACGACGATGTGGACCTGTGCGTCCTCGAGCGGCGCGCGCCAGTCGCACGTGGGCTGCACGTGGCGAGGCTGCACGCGCCGAGGACGGGACGGGTCGCGGATGACGACGTGCCGCAGCTCGAGATCCAGGCCACGCGTGCTCCTCAGCTCCCCGCCGCGCGCATCCAGGATCTCGACCAGGCCGGAGCCGACGTTGCCCAGCCCGTACAGTGCGACGCCCACGGTCATGCCGGCCTCCGCTCGTTCATGGCTCGGGCCGGCAGCAGCGCGTCGTGGAGGAGCGCCGCGGCGGGGTCGGCCTGGTCGGGCCGCACGTACAGCGTGAGGCCCAGCTCGCTGATGCCCAGGCCTTCCGGCTCGATGCCCATGCGTGAGAGTCGCTGGAGCGCGCGGGCGATGGCGGCGCCGCACGCGGACAGCCCCGTGCCGACCACGGTGATGCGCGCGACCGGCCGCTCCACCGCGATGCGCGCCCCGTTGCCCAGCACGCGGGCGGCGGCGTGGTGCGCATCGTCGGCCCGGTCCGCCGGCACGATGGCGGTGAGCCGCCGTGCGCCGTCGTCGTCTCGCTTCTCCTCCAGCCATTCGACGCCGACGCCGGCCTCGGCCAGGGCGGCGAGCACGGCGGCAGCGCCGCCGGGCGGGTCATCCACGGTCAGGCGCGCCGAGCCCACGGCCGCGGCGACGCCCAGGATGCGGGGTCCTTCCACGGATGCGCCTCCATCGATGTAGGTGCCACACTCGGGCCCGTTGGTCAGGCTCGAAAGGATGCGCAGCGGCATGCGGTACGACTCCGCGAGCGCCGCCGCGCGCGGGTGGAGCACTGCCGCGCCGGCCAGCGCGAGCATCAGCGCCTCGCGGTGTGCGAGCCGGTCCCACCGCTGCGCGGTCGGGACGCGGCGCGGGTCCGCGCTGAAGATGCCGTCCACGTCCGTGTAGATGTCGCAGCGCGCGGCGCCCAGCGCGATGGCGATCGCGACCGCCGTGGTGTCCGAGCCACCGCGGCCGAGCGTCGTCAGCTCCTCGTCCGCGCTGAGCCCCTGGAACCCGGCGACCACGGGCACGCGCCCTTCTTCGAGCGCGCGGCGAACGCGGCTGGCACGGACCTCGGTGATCCGTGCAGCGCCATGCGCGCCGTCGGTCCAGATCTCGGCCTGCGGACCCGTGAACGACACAGCGGGCACGCCGCATTCCTCGAGGGCGAGCGCGACCAGCGCGATGGCGGCCTGCTCCCCCGTCGCCAGGAGCTGGTCCAGCTCGCGGCGGCGCGTGGCCGCGGCCCCCGGCGCGACGGCGGATGCGAGGGCGAGCAGCTCGTCCGTGGTATCGCCCATGGCGGAGACGACGAGGGCGACGCGCTCGCCCCGCGCCCGTGCTCGGGCCACGCGCTCCGCGACCGCGCGGATCCGCTCCGGCGAGCCAACGGACGTGCCGCCGAACTTCTTCACCACCAGCGTCATCGCTGCACCTCCACGCGGACGCCTACGAGCGCCGGCTGTGCGGGGAAGTAGACGACGCCGTCCGGGCCGGCCGCGCGGCGGAACGCGTCCGCCATGGCCGCGGCCACGTCCTCCGCGCGGACGGGCTCGCAGGCGGCGATCAGGCCGGAGCCGCTGCCCGAGATGGTGACGGCCCATGCGCCCGCTTCGCGTGCCGCGTCCATGGCCTCCTTCGCGCCGGGGATCAGCGGCAGTCGGTAGGGCACGTGCAGCTCGTCCGTGAAGCCGATGCGGATCAGCTCGGCGTCTGCGATGGCGAGGCCGTGGAGCAGAGCCGCGAGCCGGCCGAGGGCGCGGGACGCCACCTCGTGCGGCACCGATTCCGGCAGCGCGCGCCGCGCGGCGGCCGTCGAGACCTCGGCGCCCGGCGCCGCGTATGCGAAGCCGACGTCGGGCGAGAGCGGCAGCGGCACGACGCGCAGTGCGCCGTCCGCGGCCCGCGCCACGGCGACCAGCCCGCCGGAGATCGCGGGCGCAGCGTTGTCGGGGTGGCCTTCGAGTTCGGTGGCGAGGTCGAGCCAATCGGTGTGATGGGCCGGGGCGAGGGCGTGGGCGGGGGCATGGCCGGGAGCTTCGCCGGCACACTCCGGTGGTAGCTTCCCGGCCGCCGCATCCGCGAGGGCCAGCCCTGCCACCACGGCGGCAGCGGAGGAGCCCAGGCCGCGGCTCAGCGGGATGTCGGAACTCGCGCGGATCGTGCCGCGCGCGTCGCTCACGCCGTGCGCCGCGAGACGGGCGCGGAAGGCGCGGGCGAGGATGTCGTCGTCCGCCCCCACGGAGAGCGCGGCGAGGGTGCCTTCGCGCTCGACACGGAGCGGGGCGTCATCCGGCTCGTACGCGGCGTCGAGGTAGCGCGCGACCGCGAGCCCGATGCAGTCGAACCCCGATCCGAGGTTGGACGTGCTCGCCGGGACGCGCACGCGCGCTGCTCTGGGTTCGCTCGGTTCCGTGTCCATCCTGCTGCCGCTCGGTTCGAGGGTAAACGAAAACGCGGCCTCTCTGTTCGGAGAGGCCGCGTCTGTCTTGTTTCACCTTCTGTCCGTTCCCCTCAACGCACGAAGGCCAGCACGCCGCCTCTCCGAGAGAGCCGGGTGATAATGGTCATCGTGGTGGTAATCGGACAGAAGCGCATCATCGTCGTCTCGTTCCTGTGAACGCTCCGCCGCGTCCTGCACGGCGGGAAGCGTACTCTATGCGCAGGGCGTCGCGTCGTCAAGGGGGGCGCCGGCGCGCTCGGGGGACGCGCAGGCGGGGCCGTCGCTCGGCCGTCTTCAGCCCAGCGCCTCGAGCACCTCCGCCGCGTGGCCGGCCGGCTTGACGTTCTCGAACACCCGGGCGATGCGCCCCTCCTCGTCGATGAGGAAGGTGGTGCGCGCCACGCCCCAGTAGGTGCGGCCGTACATGGTCTTCTGCTGCCAGACGCCGTACGCCTCGGCCACCCGGTGGTCGGTGTCCGCCAGCAGCGGGAAGTCCAGCCCGTACTTTTCCTTGAAGCGCCTGTGCGACTCGACGGTGTCCGGGCTCACGCCCAGCACGACCGCGCCGTTCGCCGCCAGGTCCTTGCTGCGGTCCCGGAACTCGCACGCCTCGATGGTGCAGCCGGGGGTGTCGTCCTTGGGATAGAAGTAGAGGACGACCTTGCGGCCCCGCAGGTCGGAGAGACGGACGGTCGAGCCGTCGTCGGCCTGGAGCTCGAAGTCCGGGGCGATGTCGTTCGGCTTCAGCATGCGCGGGCTCCTCCTGGCTGTCGCCGCGGGCGGTCCGTGGGTGGCTGCGGAGTATGGGGCGGCCGCGGCGGCCCATCAAGGGGCCAGCGTGCGCCAGGTCGATCGCGACCCGGTTCTCGAATCTCGGGTACGCGGTGCCGTCGACCCCTGATCCTCGCCGTGTTCGCCCGTTGCGCCGGGATCGTGCCCCGACCCTCGTCCTCACCGGCGTCCTCGCCTGCCGTTGCGTCTCCATGGGGTGCGCCGGAGCGCCGGACGCTCCCCGTGCGGGGGCGTCTCCGTCCCCGACCTGCCGGCGGACGAGACCGTCCTGGCCGCCGCCGGCGACGTCCTGGTCACGCTCGCACTGGACGAATGGGATGTCCCACACATCATCGCACGGCATCGGCTGCAGGAACGAGCCGGGAGCCCCATCGTGACGACGGGGCTCCCCCGAGTGCGGTGAGAGCGTTTCGCCAGAGGTCCTGGGAGGGAGGGATGGGCGGGGACCCGCATCAGCCCCCGCCCGGGTGCTCGCCCATTAGAAGGGTTGGAAGCCGGGCGAGCCGAAGCGCTCCATGTTGATGAGGCTCCACAGCGGGTAGCCGTAGGCCGCGATGATCAGCAGCACCGCGATCGCGGTCCACAGCCCGAACCGATCCCAGACGGGCCGACGGCGCGGCAGCGGCTCGAGCGGCTCCGCGTAGAGGATCGGCTCCGCCTCCTGCCGCTCACGGCTCAGCCCCGTCGCCACCACCACGAGCACGAAGCTCATCGCGCTCACGAACAGGATCACGCCGCCCAGGGCCGAGAGGCCGGTCCAGGCCTGCCACGCCTGGGCGATGGGGTGCCCGCCGTAGCTCGCGTCGTAGATGCGGCGGGGCATGCCCGTGAGCCCGGTGGCGTGGTTCACGATGCTGAACGTCATCATGCCCACGAACCACAGGTAGGGCTGCACGGAGGCCAGGGACGGGAACTTGAGCGGCTTGCCGGTGAGCCGCGGCAGCAGGTAGTAGCTCGTGCCCATGAACGTGAGGGCGACGGCCGTCCCGACGGTCAGGTGGAAGTGCCCCTGCACCCACGCGGTGTTGTGGACCATCGAGTTCATGCCGAACGCCGCGTTGATGGCGCCTCCGAACCCGCCCAGCGCGAACGTCAGCATCGCGAGCGCGATGGACGAGAAGAACGGCTCACGCCAGGGCAGCTTGCCGATCCAGTCGAACCACCCCGTCGCGCCCTTCAGCCGCCCCGCGACCTCGAGCGAGGCGATGACGGTGAACGCCGTGATGAAGCTGGGCAGCAGGATCGCGTAGGTGTTCACCGTGTGGAACAGCTTCCACCCGGTCGGGATGCCCGGATCCATGAACTGGTGGTGGAACCCGACCGGCGTCGAGAAGAGGATGAACAGGATGAAGACGACGCGGGCCAGCGGGTCGCTGAACAGCTTGCCGCCCACCGCGCGCGGCAGGACCGAGTACCACAGCGCGTACGCCGGCAGCAGCCAGAAGTAGACGAGCGGGTGGCCGAACCACCAGAACAGCGTCCGGGCCAGCACCGGGTCCACCGTCTCCTTCAGGCCGAGCGACCACGGGATCAGCAGGAACAGCATCTCCGCGGCCACGCCGATCGTCGCGAGCAGCCAGACGATGACGGTCGCGACGATGCCGTGCATCGCCACGGGCACCGGCTCATCCGGATGCTCGCGCCGCCATGCGCGATAGCAGCGCAGCATCACGAGGCACCAGACCCACGAGCCCACGACGAGCAGCGTCGCGCCGATGTAGAAGAGCGGGTGCGCCTTCAGGGGCGGGTAGAACGTGTACAGCACGGTGGCCTCGCCCGCGAGGATCGTGCCCGCCGTGAGCACGGTGCCGACCAGCGCGATCACGAAGCCGATCCAGCCGAGCCGCTCGCTCAAGAGCTCCCGGCCCAGGGTGGTGCGGGCGATCACGTAGCCCAGCCCCATGATGAAGAAGGTGGTGAAGACCAGCGCCATCAGCACGCCGTGCGCGGTCACCGAGAGGTAGAAGATCTGCGGCGAACGGAACGGCAGTGCGGCGTTGGCGCGGGACAGCGCCTGCATGACCGCCATCATCGCGGCGACGCCGAACGACGCGAAGGCGACCCAGAAGTGCGCCATCGCGAGCCGCGACCAGCCCGAGCCCACGGCCACCGGCGGCGCGCTGGGCTCCTTCACGGCGGTCTGATTCACTGTGATGACGCTCACGCTCCCTCCCGCGTGACGATCAGCCTGCCTTGCATGTAGTGGTGCCCGAGTCCGCAGTACTCGTTGCACACGATGAGATACTCACCGGGCTCTTTGAACACCGTGGTGAACTGGCTGACGTAGCCGGGGATCACCATGGTGTTGCCGTTGGTGCCGACGATCTGGAAGCCGTGCACGACATCCGGGCTGGTCATCCGGAAGGTCACGGGCTTGCCGGCCGGGACGCGGATCTCGTTGGGAAGGAAGGAGAACATCTGCGCCAGCAGCACGACCTGGACGCTGCCGTCCGGCCTGACCGTGACGCCCGGCTGTGCGAACCGCTCATCGGTCCGCGCCGTCTTCGGATCGATCGTCTCGACGTGGCTGGGTGGATGGCCGGCGTACACCGCCGCGCCGTAGAAGATCGAGCCGATGAACACGGCGATCAACCCGATGGCGATCCCGATCCAGATCTTCTCGTAAAGGTCCACTTTCATGGGCGCCTCTTACGGTTGGACCCCGCCACGGGGTAGGTAGACGCCGAAGTACAGGGCGAGCCAGCCGAGCGCGAACAGCAGGCCGTAGAGGGCGACGATCGCCAGCGTGCCGCGCGGGTGCCCGCCGGGTCCGGACGCATCCTGCATCTGTTCCTCCTTCCCAAGGAGCAGGTTTGCACGGCAGGAAGGATGGGGGCCGCCCGGCGGGCGCTCTATCCGGGAAACGTCGGATCGTGTGTCGGGAAATTCCCGACCCGTCGTGCCGGTCGAGGGCGGGTCGAGCCGGCTGGGCAGGGGCAGTGGGGCGCTGCGAGGGGAGCCGGCGGCCGAGGCGCCGGTGCGAGCGGGCAGGGAGCCGCCGGGACCGGGGCGCCGCCGCCGGGGCGTCGCCGGGCGAGCGACCGGGGCGGCTCCCGGGCCCCTTCCCCGGGCGGTCCTCGTGCCGGGGGCGGGCGTGGCCGGGCGCGGACAAGCCGCCGGACGGAGCCCGGTTGCATGCCCGGAGCTCCATGCTATGTTTCCGCCGCGACGAACCCCCGAGTCCAAGGCGGATCGGAAATGGCGCGTCAGAACACGATCGCAGGCGAACTCCCCGTCCCGGATTTCTACGACCCCGAGAACGCGGCGCGCTGGAGCTACCGGCCGGACGAGCAGGCCGTCTTCGAGCGCGCGGTCAGGTGGCGCGAGCAGCACGGCATCCGGCCCGCGGCCGAGGACCGGCTGCGCGTCCACCTCCTGTTGATCGATCTCCAGAAGGATTTCTGCTTTCCCGAGGGCACGCTCTACGTGGCGGGCCGGAGCGGGCGCGGCGCGATCGAAGACAACGACCGCATCGCCCGCTTCATCTACCGCAACCTCGCCGTGATCAGCGAGATCACGTGCACGCTGGACACCCACTTCCCCCACCAGATCTTCTCGCCGGCGTTCTGGGTGGACGCGGACGGCAACCCGCCGCCCGCGAACCGGCAGATCATCGCCGAGCAGATCCGTTCGGGCGAGGTGCGGCCGAACCCGGCGCTGGCGGCGACGCTCGCGGGCGGGGATTACGACTGGCTCCTGAAGCAGGTGATCCACTACTGCGAGGAGCTGGAGCGACAGGGGAAGTACCGGCTCTACCTGTGGCCGCCCCACTGCCTGCTGGGCAGCGAGGGGCACGCGCTTGCGGGCGTGATCCAGGAGGCACGGCTGTTCCACGCCTACGCGCGCGCCGCGGCGGCTCCGGTCGAGATCAAGGGCCAGACCGCCCTCACCGAGTACTACTCCGTGCTCGGCCCCGAGGTGACCACGCGGTGGGACGGCGGCACGATCGCCGAGAAGAACACGCTGTTCGTCGAGAAGCTGATCCAGAACGACGTCATCGTCATCGCGGGCCAGGCGGCGAGCCACTGCGTGAAGAGCACCATCGAGGACCTGCTGGACCACATCGACCCGGACCTCACTCGCAAGGTCTACATCCTGCGGGACTGCATGTCCGCCGTCACGGTCCCGGATCCCGAGCGGCCCGGCGAGTTCCTCTTCGACTTCACCCCCAACGCCGAGGAGGCGCTGGAGCGGTTCGCGGAGGCGGGCATGCACGTCGTCGAATCGACGACGCCGATCCGGGAGTGGCCCGGAGTCGGAGCCTAGAGAGGTCGCGCAGTCGAACGGACCGATCGTGCGACGGGGCTCCTGCAAAGGGCCCCGTCGCCGTTTCGAGGCCGCCGCGTCGCCGCACGGCGATCGGCCAGGACCCGCGCGGAGGCGCAGAGAACGAGGAGGGGAGCACCCTATGGATGGGTACACACGTCCGGCCGCAGGGGAGTACGCGGATTACTTCGTGCCATACGTCCGCCTCGTGCCGCCGGGCCCGATCCTGACGATCCTGGAGCGCCAGCTCGAGGAGACGCTCGCGCTGCTCCGGCCGCTGGACGAGGAGCAGGCCGGCTTCCGCTACGCGCCCGGCAAGTGGAGCATCCGCGAGGTGGTCGGACACGTCATCGACACGGAGCGCATCTTCGGCGTGCGCGCGCTTTGGTTCGCGCGGGGCGAGCCGGGGCCGCTCCCCTCCTTCGAGCAGGACGATTTCGTGCGCACGGCCGGCTTCGACCGGCGCACCCTCGCCGACTTGCTGGAGGAGCTGCGCCTCGTGCGCTCTTCGACGATCGCGTTGTTCCGCGGGCTGCCGCCCGAGGCGCTCACGCGCGAGGGCATCGCCGCCGGCGAGCGTCTCGTGGTGCGCGCCGTTCCCTTCATCATCGCGGGCCACGAGTTGCACCATCGGGCGCTGTTGCTGGAACGGTATCTCGGCGCGATCGCGACGTGAGGGCGACGGGCATGGGCGAGGGCGGTCCCGCTCCCGTTCCCATCGACGTTCCCGGGCCCGGCTGTGCGATCCGGAACCGCCCCCGCCCGCCGCTTTCCGAAGTCCCCCGCCCGGGCGACGGCAGCAGGGCAGGGCGGCCTCCTGGGTGTGAGGGCCGAGCCGGAAGGACGGCCGCCCGCACCCGGAGGACACTACGTCCCCAGCACCTCCGCCCGCCCGATCGCCTCCAGGTCTCGCCTCAGCTTCAGCACCGCCAGGTCCTTCGCCTTGGCCTCGATCATCACGTCGAAGCACCGGTCGGCGAGCTGCGAGAGGAAATCCGCGAAGGTGAACGGGTCCACGTAGTCGGCGTGTTGGCGCAGGAGCGGCGGCTCGATGCGCTGCTGCTTGCCGCGGCCGACCACGCGGCCGTCCAGGCGGGGCGACGAGAAGTGGATCTTGGGCGTGACGCCCCGCGGCCACGTGTCCAGCGCGCGGCGGGCGGCGTCCACGGTCTCGAGGCCGCGGGGGTTGAGGCGGTGGTGCTGGTGGTCGAACACGACGGGCGTGCCCGTGCGCGCGTGGATCCAGAGACAGTCCTCGACGCCGAAGCACGCCTCGTCGTTCTCGACGACGAGGCGCCGCCGGGCGGGCTCGGGCAGACCTTCGAACCGCTCGGCGAACCGTGCGAGCGCGGCCTCGCGGTCGCCGTAGAGCCCGCCCACGTGCAGCACCACCACCGCCTCCGGACCCTGCCCGAGCGCATCGAGCAGCTCTGCCTGGAGCGTGAGGTCCGCCGCGGCCTTGGCCGCGACGGCGTCGTCTTCCGCATTCAGCACCACGAACTGCGACGGGTGCAGCGAGAGCCGGATGCCCAGCTCGCGCGCGAGGCGGCCGACCGCCTCGAGCGCGTCCGCGTTGCGCTCGATCTGCCCGTGGAACCGCGGCAGCTCGGGGTGCGTGCCGTACGGGACGAAGTCGGACGAGAGCCGGTACATGCGGATCCCGACGTCGTCCAGGTACTCGAGGATCGCGTGCAGCCGCTCGATGGACACGGCGAGATCCGGGTTGGACCGCCAGCGGCGCGTGTCGTGGCTCGGCAGGTCCGGCCGGCCCAGCACCTTCACCGCGAAACCGAGCCGGCGCCGGTGCGGCGGCTCGGGCTCGAGCCCGGCGTTCCGGCCCGCGACGTGCATCGCGCTCATGCCTCACTCCACCAGCGCACCGGACGGAGACCCGGCATGCCACGGGCCGCCGTGGCGTCCGGGTCAGAGACCACCGTGGACACCCTGATCCATGCACACGCGACTGACCCGTTCCGCCACCCTCCTCGCCTCCGTCGCCGGGATCTTCGCGGCCTCGTGGCTCGCTTCGCCCGTCGAGGCGCAGCACGCGGCCGGCCACGCGCCCACACGAAAGGCGAGGGACGGCGAGGCGCTCTATCGCGCCGCGTGCGCCGCGTGTCACGGCGCGGACGGGAGGGGGACCACGCAGGCGCTCGTCGGCTTCGATCTGCCGCTGCCCGACTTCACGGATTGCAACTTCGCGACCCGCGAGCCGGACGTGGACTGGCTCGCCGTCTCACACCAGGGCGGGCCGGCCCGCGGGTTCAGCCGGCTGATGCCCGCTTTCGGCGCCGCGCTCACGGTGGACGAGCTCCAGAGCGTGCTGGATTACATCCGCACGTTCTGCGGCAACGACGACTGGCCGCGCGGCGAGCTGAACCTGCCGCGGGCGCAGGTCACCGAGAAGGCGTACCCGGAGGACGAGCTCGTCCTCACGACCGTCTTCGCCGTCGAAGGCGCGGGCGCGTGGATGAACGAGTTCGTCTACGAGAAGCGGTTCGGCGCGCGCAACCAGTGGGAGATCGCGGTGCCGTTCGGCGTGCGCGAGCGCGACACGGGCGAGTGGACGGGCGGGATGGGTGACATCGCGCTCGGCGTGAAGCGCGCGCTGTACCACAGCCTGGCCCGCGGGACGATCTTCAGCGCCGCGGCCGAGATCATCGTGCCCACCGGAGACGAGGACGACGGCTTCGGCGCCGGTACCGCGATCTTCGAGCCGTTCGTCGCGCTGGGCCAGCTCCTGCCCGCGGACGCGTTCCTCCAGCTCCAGCTCGGCGCGGAGTTCCCGTTCGACCGGGACCGTGCCGACGACGAGGGCTTCTGGCGCGCCGTCCTCGGGAAGACGTGGACCGAGGGTCGGTGGGGCCGCGCGTGGTCGCCCATGGTGGAGCTGCTCGGCGCCCGCGAGCTCTCAGGCGGCGCGAGCGCCGAGTGGGACGTGCTGCCGCAGGTGCAGGTCACGCTGAGCCGGCGGCAGCACGTCATGGCCAACATCGGCGTCCGCGTGCCGCTGAACCGGAAGGACACGCGCCAGACCGAGCTGTGGATCTACCTGCTCTGGGACTGGTTCGACGGCGGCCTCTTCGAGGGGTGGTGACGACGATGCGCACACACGTCACGCGGGTCGTTGCGGCCTTCGCTGCACTGCTCCTGCTCGCCGCTGCGCCGCGGGCGGCGCGCCTGGCGCTCGAGGCCGCGGGCCATGCGGATCCGCCCGTCTTCCTCACCGGCGACCAGTGCATGGCTTGCCACAACCAGCTCGTCACGCCGAAGGGAGAGGACATCTCGATCGGCGCGGCCTGGCGCGCGTCCATCATGGCCAACTCCGCGCGAGACCCGTACTGGCAGGCGGGCGTGCGGCGCGAGGTCATGGACCACCCGGAATCCTCGGAGCTGATCCAGGACGAGTGCTCGCGCTGCCACATGCCGATGTCCAACGAGCTGGAGCGGCGGAGCGGCGGGCACGGGCGCGTCTTCGACCACTTGCCCGTCGGCAGGCCGGAGACGCGGCTCGACTCGCTGGCCGCGGACGGCGTCTCGTGCTCGCTGTGCCACCAGATCACAGCGGAGAAGTTCGGCACGCCCGAGAGCTTCACCGGCGGGTTCGTGGTGGACACGGCGCGCGTGAGCGGGCACGGCCGCATCTTCGGCCCGTTCGAGGTGGACACCGGCCGCATCACGATCATGCGCTCGGCCACCGGCTTCCGCCCGACCGAGGCCGCGCACATCCAGACCTCCGAGCACTGCGCGACGTGCCACGTGCTCTACACCACCGCGCTCGGGCCCGGAGGCGAGGTCATCGCCCGGCTTCCTGAGCAGACGCCGTATCAGGAGTGGCTGAACAGCGCGTATCGCGGCGTGCAGAGCTGCCAGGAGTGCCACATGCCGCCGGTCGCGGACAGCACCGCGATCACCGCCGTGCTCGGCCAGCCGCGGCCGGAGGTCTCGCGGCACACCTTCGTCGGCGGGAACTTCTTCCTGCTCCGCATGCTGAACCGCTACCGGGACGAGCTGGGCGTCGTGGCGCTGCCGCAGGAGCTGGACGCGCTCGCCCGCGCGACGGAGGAGTTCCTGCGCACCCAGAGCGCGCGCGTTGCCGTGGAGCGGGCGGACGTCGCCGATGGGTGGCTCGACGTCGTCGTGGCCGTCGAGAACCTGACCGGCCACAAGCTGCCGACGGCGTACCCGTCGCGGCGCGCGTGGCTGCACCTCACCGTGTACGACCGCGACGGCAACCGGATCTTCGAGTCGGGCGCGTTGCGGCCGGACGGCTCGATCGTCGGCAACGCCAACGACGATGACCCGGCGTTGTACGAGCCGCATCACGAGATCATCGACTCACCCGGCCAGGTCCAGGTCTACGAGTCCATCATGGTGGACACCGCGGGGGCGGTGACCACCGGTCTCCTCAGCGGCGTGCGCTACGTCAAGGACAACCGGCTGCTGCCCCACGGCTTCGACAAGGCCGGCGCGCACGAGGACATCGCCGTCTACGGCGGCGCCGCCGCAGATCCGGACTTCCGGGCCGGCGGCGACCGCGTCCGCTACCGCGTGAACCTTGCGGGCGCCGAGGGCCCGTTCCGCGTGGAGGCGAGGCTCTGGTACCAGCCGATCTCGTTCCGCTGGGCCAACAACCTCCGGTCCTACGACGCGTTCGAGACGCAGCGCTTCGTGCGCTACTACGAGGCGATGGCGGACGTGTCGGCGATCGTGCTGGCGGAGGCGATGGCGGTGGCGCGTTAGACCCATAGGGGCGTCGCTGCGCTCCCCGGCCCCCGGCCGGCTCCGTCCCGCTCGCGCCGCTGCGAGGTCCGACCTCCGCCGGCGCCGTCGTCCTCGCCGGCCGCCTGGAGCGCCGGGACCCCGCCGCGCTGGGCATGGGGGTGGATTCCCTCCTCGTGCTCGCCGTGTCCGCCGGCGGGCGGCCGCGGCGGTCGGGCCGGAGCCGGCCCACCGCTGGCGCGAGGGCTCCCGACCGGCTAGATAGAGGCCCGGAGCGGGCGGAAGCCCTCGCCCGCTGGGGGGTATCACGACAAGAGGGTGGACGGGCCGGCGCCGGCCGCCGGGCCCGGGATCGCGAGACCGAACAGAGCGAGATGAGCGGAGCGCGCAGGAAGACGGTCGTCGTCGACATCGGCGGCGTGAAGGTGGGCGGGACGCACCCGATCGTGGTGCAGTCGATGACGAACACGGACACGGCGGACGCCGCGGCGACCGCCGCGCAGGTCAAGGCCCTGGCCGCAGCGGGGAGCGAGCTGGTCCGCGTCACGGTGAACAACGAAGAAGCGGCGCAGGCCGTGCCGGAGATCGTGCGGCGGCTGCGCGACGACGGCGTCACCGTCCCGATCATCGGCGACTTCCACTACAACGGCCACCTCCTGCTCACGAAGTACCCGGCGTGCGCGGCGGCGCTGGACAAGTACCGGATCAATCCGGGCAACGTCGGCGCCAAGCATCGGGACGAGAACTTCCGCACGATCATCCAGGTCGCGCTGGAGTACGGCAAGCCGGTCCGCATCGGCGTGAACTGGGGCTCGCTGGACCAGCGTCTCCTCACGGAGCTGATGGACGAGAACGCGCGTCGGCCGGAGCCGCTCGACGCCCGGGACGTGATGATCGAGGCGATGATCGAGAGCGCGCTGCGCTCGGCCGCCCTCGCGGAGGAGACGGGGCTGCCGCACGACCGGATCGTCCTTTCGGCCAAGGTCTCCGGCGTGCCGGATCTCGTGGACGTGTACCGCCGGCTCGCGGCGCGGTGCGACTACCCGCTGCACCTCGGGCTGACCGAGGCGGGCATGGGGACCAAGGGCGTCATCGCCACCACCGCGGGCCTGGCCATCCTGCTGCACGAAGGGATCGGCGACACGATCCGTGTCTCGCTCACGCCGCAGCCCGGCGGCGACCGTGCGGAAGAGGTGCGCGTGGCGCAGCAGATCCTCCAGTCGTTGGGGCTGAGGAGCTTCGAGCCGCAGGTCACGTCGTGCCCGGGCTGCGGCCGGACCACGAGCACGTTCTTCCAGCAGATGGCCGAGCAGATCCAGGGCTACATCCGGGAGCGCATGCCCGAGTGGCGCGTGCGCTACCCGGGCGTGGAGGAGATGCGGGTCGCGGTCATGGGGTGTGTGGTGAACGGCCCGGGCGAGTCCAAGCACGCGAACATCGGCATCTCCCTGCCCGGCACGTTCGAGGAGCCCAAGGCGCCGGTCTACATCGATGGCCAGCTCCACACCACCCTCAGGGGCGAGGGGCTGGTGGAGGAGTTCCTGCGGCTGCTGGACGGGTACGTGGAGGCGAAGTACGGGGCGGCGAAGCGGTGAACTGCGGGCGCGAGCGCCCGCGCTGGCCGAGTCCCGCAACCGCGCGCGAGGGCGTTCCGCAAAGCCGAGAATGAACGCGGACGGGGGCGCTCGTGGCGGAATCATCCGTGCCGCGAGCGCCCCCGCGTCGAATGCGACCGCGCGACCGTCGCGCTACTTCTTCTCCTTCAACTCGATCGTCACCGGCTGCCCGGCGGGCTCCTGCTTGACCACGATGTGCGGCGCGGCCTTCGTGGCGTACAGCTTCATCGAGCCCGCGGCGCTGGTCACCTCGAGCTCGTAGACCTCGAACTCGCCCGCCGGCACCGTGACCTCGCCCTCGCCCACGACCTTGATCTCCAGGTTCGTCAGCGTGCCGCCCTGCGCGTTCACCACGGGCAACGTGAACGACGCGCCGGGCGCCAGATCGAGGACCATGATGGCGTAGTCGTCCATGCCGGGCAGGAGCAGTCCGGAGACGACGTCAATGGACACGTCCCGTGGCTCCGAGCCGGGCAGCGAGACCGTGCCCACGACCTCGTCGCCCTCGACGCGCAGGTCCACGGAGATCGTGTTCGACCCCACCTGCTGCTCCGTCTTCGAGAAGAGCGGGCGCAGGTCGGCGGCCGCGAACGCCACCTCCTGCCGGAGACTCGTCATGCCGCCCATCTCGCCGACCGAGCGGATCGCCTGCACGCCGCTGATCTCCTCCCGCGTCGTCGTCACCGTCAAGGATGCGATCGCGTTGCCCTGGAACATGACATCGTAGACGCGCGTGCCGGCCTCGATGGCGGAGCCGTCCAGGGCGAGGTCCGAGCCGCGCACCTCGAGGGCCGAGCGGTCGAGCGGGTTGCCGTCCGCGTCGAGCAGCCGGATCGGCCCGTAGCCGGACACGTTGTCCAGGATCTGCGTCGCATCGCCCACGACGACGACCACCGCGCGATCGGGCCGGATGTGCGTCTGCGCCGCGCGGCGCACGTCCGCCGCGGTGATGGCCGCGACCTTGTCACGGTACGTCGCGACGTAGTCGTCGGGCAGGCCGAGCAGCCGCGCACTCGCGATCTGGTTCGCGACCTGCTGCGGCGTCTCGATCTGGAGCGGGAACGAGCCCGTCATGAAGTCCTTCGCGGTCGTGAGGTCGGCGTCGGAGAAATCGCCCGCACGCAGCTTCTCGATCAACCGGAAGAACTCCGCGAGCGTGCTGTCCACGACCTCGTTGCGGACCTCGGCCCACGCCTGGAAGTAGCCGGGCTCGAGCCGCTGGGCGAGGGTCGCGTAGGCGGCGTACGTGTAGCCCTTCTCCTGGCGCAGGGTCTGGAAGAACCAGCCGGTCGTCCCGCCGCCCAGGATCTGGCCGACCACGTCCAGCGCGACCCAGTCCTGGTGCGTCGCGGGCGGGAGCAGGTGGCCGATCCGGATCACGGCCTGCACCGCGCCCGGCTTGTGGACGAAGACCACCTCGCGCGCGCTACGATCCGCGGGCGTGGGCAGGCTCGCCTTGGCCGGCGCCGCGCCCTGCCAGTCGCCGAAGTGGCGCTCGAGCCGCTGCACGATGTCGTTGGGATCCACGTCGCCGGCCACGACGAACAGCGCGTTGCCGGGCCGGAAGTGGGTGGCGTGGTAGGCGACCAGGTCGTCCCGCGTGATGGCACGCACCGACTCGGGCGAGGGCCGGGTGCCGTAGGGGTGCTCGCCGTAGACCTCGCGCAGGAACTGCCGCTCGGCCAGGTACTGCGGCTGCCCGAGGTTGGCCTGGAGCGCCGACAGCATGCGCTGGCGCTCGGTCTCCAGCTCGGACTCCGGGAACGTCGGGTTGCGCACGATGTCGCTCATGAGCACGAGCGCGGTGTCCAGGAACTCCGTCAGCACGCTCGCGCTCACGCTGATCGCGTCGTCGCCCGCGCTCGCGCTCAGGCTGCCGCCCACGAAATCGATGCTCTCCGCGATCGCGTCCGCGCTACGGGTCTTGGTCCCCTTGTCCAGCAGCATTGCGGTGAACGACGCGACGCCGGCCTTGCCCGCCGGGTCGTGCTTCGACCCGCTGCGCAGCCGCAGGTTCACCGAGACCACGGGCTGCTCGTGGTTCTCGACGATGATGACCTGGGCGCCGTTCTTCAGCGTACGCTCGTGGAACGCGGGGAACTCGACCGGCCGCAGCGGACCGGGCGCCGGCGGCTGCTCCTTCTTCTGGGCCGCCGCGGGCGCGGCGCCGAGACCGAACGCGAACGCGACGAACGCCGCGCCGCAGACAATCGTCCTGATCCTCGTCATCATCACCTCCTCACTCGGCGCCCGGCGTGGAGCCCGAACCCGCCGCATCCGTCCCGGAGGACGCACGCTGCGGCGGCACGACCGTCAGGACGGTCCGGTTCGCCTCGGTGAGATACTTGCGGGCGGCGGCGCGGATGTCCTCCGCGGTGACCGCCATGTACCGGTCCAGGTCTCGGTTGATCTCGGCCGGGTCGCCGTGGTAGCGGCGGAAATGGTGCAGCGCCTCCGTCTTCGCCATCACCGTCTGGCGCCCCATGATCTGACTCGCGCGGAGCTGGTTCTTCGCCTTCTGGAGCTCGCGCTCGGTCACGCCTTCATCCTTCAGCTTCTGGATCTCCTCGGCGATCAGCGCCTCGAGCCGCTCCGTGGGCACGCCCTGGTTCGGGAAGGCGTAGAAGATGAACGACCCCGGCCCGAGACGGCTGTTCAACCCCGAGAGCACCTGGAGCGCCGCCCGCTCCTCCTTGACCAGCCGGCGGTGCAGCCGGCTCGACTCACCCTCGCTGAAGATGGACGAGAGCAGTTGCAGCGCGTACGTGTCCGGGTGGTCGTGCGGCGGGATGTTGAAGCCCATCGCGAGGAGCGGCAGCGTCGCGAGCTTGTCTTCCACCGTGACGCGGCGCTCACCATCCGTCCGGGGCGTGGGCGTCGGCGGCGGCAGCGGCGGCAGGTCCGGGCCGCGCGGAATGTCGCCGAAGTACTGCTCGACCAGCTTCCGCACCTCGTCCACCGTCACGTCGCCCGCGATCACGATGGTCGCGTTGTTCGGCACGTAGTACCGCTCGTAGAACCGGCGCACGTCGTCCACCGTGGCCGCGTCCAGGTCGGCCATGCTGCCGATGACCGGGTGGTCGTACGGCGGCCAGTCGTTGAGCAGCGTGTCCAGCGTGATGGCGACGGCTTCCGCGTACGGCGAGTTCTCGTACGAGCGGCGCCGTTCCTCCTTCACCACCTCCCGCTCACGGGCGAAGTTGTCCGCGTTCACCCGGAGCTTCGCCATCCGCTCGCGGTGCGTCCACAGCGAGAGGTTCAGCCGGTTGGCGGGGAGGATCTCGAAGTAGTTGGTCCGGTCCGAGTTCGTCGTGCCGTTGAACGTCCCGCCCGCGGCCGGGATCAGGCGCATGATCTCGCCCGCGTCCAGGTTCTCCGTCTCCTGGAAGAGCATGTGCTCGAACAGGTGCGCGAAGCCCGACCGGCCGGGCTCCTCGTGCGCGCTCCCGACGTCGTACCACACGTTGACCGCGACGATGGGCGTGGAGTGGTCCTCGTGCACGATCACGCGCAGCCCGTTCGGCAGCGTGAACTCTGTGAACTCGATCGGCGGCGCGGTCTGTGCCGCGGCCGGGCCGGCGACCAGGCCCAGCAAGAGCCCCGCCGCGATGACGGATCGAACGGTCATCCGGTTCTCCTTTCCACGTTCGGAAGTTCCGGCTGACAAAGGGTATCCCGGGGGTCGGTCGGGGTCAACCGGCAGGCCCCGTGGGCCGCATCCACGGACTGCGGCCGGAGGTGGCCGGAGCATGACCGCCCCGGCGAGAGGAGTGGGATCACTGCATCGAACAGCCTTGGCATTCGGTATTTGTTCGGTTATCGTGGGCGCGTCGCGCGGTCCGCACCGAAGCTGCGGTCCAGGGACGTCACCCCGGCGAGAGAGGAGTCGGCGATGCCCATCAGCGAGACCTTCCTGCCCGAGTTCGATCAGGAGATGGCGACGACGCGCCGCTTGCTCGAGCGCGTGCCGAGCGAGAAAGGGACGTGGAAGCCCCACGAGAAGTCCTTCCCTCTCGGCCACCTCGCCCAGCTCATCTCCCGCATGCCGGGGTGGATCACCCTGGCGCTCCACAATACGAGGCTCGACCTCAGCGGTTTCGTGCCGTACACCTACGAGCCGACGGAGAAGCTGGTCGCCGAGTTCGATCGCAACGTCCGCGAGGCGCGGGAGGCGCTGGCCGCCGCGACGGACGAGGACTTCGCGGTGCAGTGGTCGCTCACGCACGGCGACCGGGTCCTGATGACCCTCTCGCGGCGGGAGATCGTGCGGCAGAACATCAACCACCTGGTCCACCACCGTGGTCAACTGAGCGTGTACCTGCGGCTGCTGGACGTGCCGCTGCCGCCGATCTACGGCCCGACGGCGGACGAGCGGGTTCGTTCCGTCGGGCTTGCGGGACCGGCCTTGCCGCGGCGCGCAGCGCGGGCGCATTGTATCCGCCCACGGATACAAACCTCGGCCGCCGAGGCCGGCTGATCGGTTCCGGCGGGCCTCCCCCACGTCCCTGGCACGATCCGCCCGGAGGAGATCGCATGCGCACGGTCTGCGCTGCCACCGGGGCTCCGAACGCTCGCATGCGCGCCCGCGCCCGTTTCGCGTCCGCGTTCGTTCTCGCGGTGTCGCTCGCCGCGCCGTCGCCGTCGCGCGTCGCCGCGCAGCAACTGAAGCCCCGGTTCTCGATCGACGACGTCGTCTCGTACAACTTCCCGTACGATCTCGTGGCCGCGCGCAAGGCGGACCGCATCGCGTGGATCGAGTTCGAGCGCGGCATGCGGAACGTGTACACCGCGGCGGCGCCGGACTTCGAGCCGGTGCGGCTGACCTCGTTCACCGAGGACGACGGCGTGGACCTCTCCGACCTCCAGATCTCGGACGACGGCTCCATCGTCGCCTTCATCCGCGGCCACACGCGGAACCGGGAGGGGTGGGTCGCCAACCCGTCCAGCGACCCGCGCGGCGCGGAGCGCGCGGTCTGGGCGGTGAGCACGAGCGGCGGCAAGCCGTGGCGGGTGGTCCAGGCGGACGCCTTCCAGCTCTCGCCGGACGGGAAGTGGGTGGCGTACGTGCGGGACGGGCAGATCCACCGCGCGCCCGTCAACCCGGGACTCGCGGCGTCGCAGGACCTGGACGCCACGCCGCCGCTGTTCCGCGCGTACGGCATCAACGGCAGCCCCACGTGGTCGCCGGACGGGCGCAGGATCGCGTTCGTGAGCGACCGGGGCGACCACTCGTTCATCGGCGTCTACGACCTCGACAACCCGCGCATCGTCTACCTGGCGCCCAGTGTGGACCGGGATGCGAACCCCGTGTGGTCGCCCGACGGCAAGCGCATCGCGTTCCAGCGGCGGCCGGGCCTGAGCTTCGGCGAAATGGCGGCGCGTCAGCGGCAGGGTGGCGGCTTCGGCGGGCCGCAGCGCCGCGCCGCAGACGATGCGTTGCCCGGCATGTTCGAGGCGCGCTTCCGCGGAGGCCACACCCTCGAGCTGTGGGTCGCGGACGCGGAGACGGGGGAGGGCAGGAGGGCGTGGCACAACCAGCCGGGCGACACCGCCTTCACCAGTCTCGCCGGGCTCCGCTGGGCGGGCGAGCACCTGATCTTCCCTGCGGAGCCCGGGAACTGGCGGCACTGGTACAGCATCTCGCTGAAGGATCCGAAGCCCGAGCCCATCGAGCTCACGCCGGGTGAGGGCGAGGTGGAGTTCGTGGGGCTGTCGGCGGACGGGCGCTACCTGTACTACGCCGCGAACATCGGCGACATCGACCGTCGCCACATCTGGCGCGTCGAGACCTCCGGCGGCCGCCCGCGCCAGCTCACGAAGGGCGACGGCATCGAGACGTACCCTGCGCCGCTCGCGTCGGGCAAGTTCGTCGCGGTGCTGCACTCGACGGCGAAGCGGCCGCTGTCCGTGGCGCTGGTGCCGGCCGATGGCGGCGAACCGCGCGTGATCACGAAGCTCCCGGAGACGTTCCCGCTGGCGCAACAGGTGATACCGACCAACGTCACGCTCACGGCGGAAGACGGCGTCCGGTTCAACAACCAGCTCTTCCTGCCGCCGGACCTGCGGCCCGGCCAGAAGCGGCCGGCGCTGATCTTCATCCACGGCGGCCCGCGCCGGCAGATGCTGCTCGGCTACCACTACATGTACTTCTACCACATGGCCTACGCGATCAACCAGTACTTCGCGAACAAGGGCTATGTGGTGCTCTCGGTCAACTACCGCAGCGGCATCGGCTACGGCAAGCAGTTCCGCATGGCGCCGAACGTGGGGCGGAACGGGATGGAGGAGTACCGGGACATCCTCGCGGCGGGGAAGTACCTGGCGAGCCGGCCGGACGTGGATCCCACGCGCATCGGCGTCTGGGGGCTCTCCTACGGCGGGATCCTCACGGCGCAGGCGCTGGCGCGGAACTCGGACCTCTTCGCCGCGGGCGTGGACATCGCCGGTGTGCACATGTGGGGCGATCCGGCGGACACGGCGTCGGTGATGTACAAGTCATCGTCGGCGCCGCTCGTGGCGAACTGGCGTTCGCCGGTGCTGCTGGTGCACGGGGACGACGACCGCAACGTCTCGTTCTCGCAGACCGTGGGGCTGGTGCAGCTCCTGCGCGCGCACGACGTGCCGTTCGAGCTGATCGTCTTCCCCGACGAGGTGCACGATTTCCTCATCCACGAGCGCTGGATGAAGACGTTCAAGGCAGCGGACGACTTCTTCGACCGGACGCTGATCCGGAAGGAGCCGGTGCGGGACCTCACCACGGCCGCCGGGGGCGGCAGGTGATCCGCGCCTGCGCCGTCACCGATCGGGGCGGGCGCGCCGGGGCCGGCTGGTGAACGGCGCCCGGAGGCGTCCCCCCACGCCCGGACCGATCCGGCGCCGGCCCCGACGCGGCAGCGGCTGCCGCGTCGGGGCGTTGCCCGTCACAGCACGGGCTTCGCGACCATCGCCCAGACCGTCGAGAGCAGCAGGGCGATGTTGACGCCGCCCAGCACGACGATCCGGCGCCGCAGCCCCTGCAGCCGTGCCTCGTCGGCGCCGGACGCCGCGAGCCGCCCGAGCTCCCGCGCGGTGCGCCGCACCAGCCTGCCGATGCCGATCGAGCAGAAGACGCCGGCGAGTCCCCACAGCACCCACAACGGCGGCCGTCCGCCCACCGATCCCACCAGCGCCAGTCCGCTCACCAGCGTGGTGAGCGCCGCGGGCATCAACAGCCTCTGGCCGAAGAACGGTTGCTCCCGCGTGAGCGCCTGCGCGGCCGGGCCGCCGTGCACCCGGGCGATCCGCCGCGTCACGACCGTCAGCGTGATCACGCCGCCGACCCAGACGGTGGCCGCCGCGACGTGCACGAACTCCAGCAGGCTGTATGCAGTCATGCCTCCGCGCTCCGCGTTCGAGCGGTCCCGGGCGGGCGTGCCGCGGGGCCGCGTGTTACATTGCCGCCGGCCGTGCGCAGTCCGCTCGGCCGCTGTGCGGCGCCGGCCCGGGAACCGGCCCGGCGGGTGATTTATACAATATGTATAAACACGATGTCAAGACAGGGGCTACGAACCGGATGAGATCGAGGGGAGCGCGACCGGAGGGCGCTGGGTCGGCGGACGCCGGCACCCGGACCCGCATCCTCGAGGCGGCCCGCGAGCTCGTCATCGAGGCCGGCTTCCGGCGCTTCTCCATCGGCAAGGTCGCCGAGCGGGCCGGCGTCTCCCGGATGACGGTCTACTACCAGTTCGGCACCCGCGACGAGCTCCTCAGAGCGCTCTTCGACCACATGGCCGCGCGAGGCCGGCTGGACCGCCTGCAGGACGTCTTCGAGCAGCCCGACCCGCTCGACGCGCTCGAGCAGTTCATTGACGTCTTCTGCGGCTTCTGGGCGACGGACCCGGCCGGCATGAGGCGCATGCGGGCGTGGGCGCGGGTGGAGGGGGGAGGCGACGAGGCGCGCGAGCGGGACCGCTGGCGGAGGCAGGCGCTGGACACGATCGTGCGGCGCATCCGCGAACGGCACGCCGTGCCCGCGGAGGAGGGGCAGGACGATGTCGTCTCGCTCCTCTACGCGCTGACCAGCTTCGAGAGCTACGAGTACCTGGCCGAGGGCGGGCGCAGCGCCGCGGAGGTCGCCGCGCTGATGAAGCGCGCGGCGCGCGAGATCACCGGGGTGGGCGGCTGAGCGGGCGCGCTCATGCGCGCGCCGGCCGGCGCGCCAGGGCCTTGCGGTTCGCCTCCAGCTCCGCCTCGAGACTGCTGCACACCAGCTCGCACAGCTCGAAGATGGTCGGGTCGGCGATCCGGTAGTAGACGTTGAGGCCCTCCTTGCGGCGGCCCACCATTCGGTGCCGATACAGGAGGTTGAGGTGCTTGGAGACGTTGGCCTGGCTCGCGCCCGTCTCCTCGACGAGCTCGGACACGGACTTCTCGCCGCTCCGGAGCGCGTCGAGGATCCGGAGCCGCATGGGCTCGGCGAGGACCTTGAAGCGGCCGGCCACGAGTTCGAGGGCCTCGTCGCTGAACCGACGCCGCATGGCTCACGTCTCCATCGCTGGATTCCTGTATCGAAATATAATCACGCCGGCGCACATGACCAACGGCGGGGCGCGGACGGCGACCTCGAACGCGGGCTCGAGGCCCGGGTCCGGGCGCAGCCGGCGAGGGCCTGGGCCACGAGGTGGTCGAACCGCGCCCGGCGCTGGACGAGGCGCGCGGGATCACGCCGCACGTGGACTCGCCGCGGCCTCGAAGTAGGAGCGAAGGTCTCGCCGGCCCCGAGGCGGCGCGACCACGTCGCTGGTGGACGCCGCCACCAGGAACCGCAGCAGCTCCGCGAGCCGCGGGTTGAACGGCCGCGCCGTCGCCGCCGCCGCGCCGAACACCGTGGGGGAGACACTCAGCAGCCGCGGCTGGCGGCCGAGCGCTTCGAACGCGAGCTCCACGGCGCGTCGGCGCGTGAGCACCTCGGGCCCGCCCGCATCGATCACCGTGCCCGGCTCCGCATCCAGCGCCTCGACGCACAGCTCGGCCTCGAGCAGGTTCGCGTTGCCCGTCAGGTCCGTCTCCCGGTACGGCGTCCTGTCCTTCGGGTCCCGCATGTCCAGCGAGCCGCCCGCGCACGAGATCACGGCGTCCACGCCGCGGCAGGCGCCCGCGCGGGTCTCCGGGCGCCGGAGGTCGGCCCGGACGACGTCGTCCACCTCGAGACCCTGCGCGTGGAGAGCCTCCGGCCGTTCGGATCAGCGCGCGCACGGCAACGCCTCTACTCCGCAGGATCTCCACGACCTCACGGCCGAGCCGGCCGCTGGCGCCCGCCACCAGGATCGTTCGCATCGGGTCACCGCCCCTTTCTGCACGCTCGCAGCGCTGAACGTTCGGGCTCGTGGGTTCTCCTCGGGGCTGCCGGGATCGACCGGCGCCACTGGGCCGGCACGCGGATCCGGTCGTGACGCGGCGCGTCCAGTCGGGATGAGGAACGTCCTCCGTGCGCCCGTCGCGACATCCGTCCGGAGGGCAGGCTGCGAGACGTCCGGGATCACCTGGGGGCGCCTGTCGGTCCGCGATCGTACAGCGCTCCCTGTGCGGTGGCGTCCCGGTGTCGGGCCAGCGGCTTGACGCATCGTTGTGCGAGACTATATTGCCATGTAGTTATGTAGTTGCCCGGCGCGCGAGAGGCGCCGGGCGGTTCGTTCTCGCTCGGCAAACCACGAACGATGGAGGAGGACGCGGCTGCATGAGCGCTACACGCGACGGAACGCTGCCACCCCTGGTCCATCCCGCACGCATCAGCCAGCTCCTGGCCGAAGGCGCGGCGATCCGGCTGCTGGACGTGCGCACGCCCGCAGAGTTCGAGGCCGTCCACATCCGCGGCGCCTACAACGTGCCGCTGGACACCCTTGCGGAGCACCGCGAGGAGTTGCGGCGACACGTGCGGGAGCCGATCGTCCTGATCTGCCGCTCGGGCCAGCGGGCGCGACAGGCAGAGCAGGCGCTGCGGGAGATCGGGATGCAGAACCTGCACATCCTGGACGGAGGGATGAATGCGTGGGAGGCGGCCGAGCTGCCGGTCGAGCGGGGAAGGCAGCGGCTCTCGCTGGAGCGGCAGGTGCGGATCGCGGCCGGGGCGCTGGCGGCCGTCGGCGCAATTCTGGCGCTGCTGGTGAACCCGCTGTTCGCGCTCGTGCCCGCGTTCATCGGGAGCGGGCTGGTGATGGCGGGTGTGACGGGCTTCTGCCCAATGGCGCTGCTGCTGGCCAAGCTGCCGTACAACCGCGTCGCCGCGTGTGACGTGAACGCAATGGTCGCCGCATTGAAGAACGGCGAGGCGGCGCCGGCGCTGGCCGCGACGAGCGGCGGCGTGCGGGCCCCACAGGGCAGGCCGGCGGCCTGCTGCCAGTGACGCGGGGATGGGCCTGCTCGGGGTGCTGCTCGGCTTGCCGGTCGGGCTCTCCCTCGGCATGCTGGGCGGCGGAGGCTCGATCCTGGCGGTGCCGATCTTCGTCTATGTGTTGGGGTTCGGCGCCAAGGAGGCCATTGCCATGAGCCTGGCCGTGGTGGGCGTGACGAGCTCGGTCGGCGCGGCGGGCCACTGGCGCGCAGGAAACGTGAACCTCCGCGTCGCGCTGGTCTTCGGCGCGGTCGCAATGCTGGGGGCGTACCTGGGCGCCCGTCTGGCAGCGTTCTTCAGCGCCGCCGCGCAGCTCGCGCTCTTCGCGGTCGTGATGCTGGTCGCGGCGGCGTTCATGTTCCGGCGTCGTTCTCCGGCAGCCGCCGCGGTGGACGACGTCGCGCCCGCCGCGGCCGGGATGCGATCCGGGCTCGTGGCACTCCAGGGGATCGCCGTCGGCGTGCTGACCGGGCTCGTCGGCGTGGGCGGAGGGTTCCTCATCGTTCCCGCGCTGGTGCTGCTCGGCAGGCTGCCGATGAAGCAGGCGGTGGGCACCTCGCTGGTGGTCATCGCGTTGAACGCGGCCGCGGGCTTCTCCGGCTACCTCGGGCAGGTCGAGGTGCAGTGGGCGTTCGTGGGGTTGTTCACGGCCGTGACGGTGACAGGGGTCCTGGTCGGTACGTCGCTCGTACGCTTCGTCCCGCAGGAAGCGTTGCGGCGCGCGTTCGCCGTGCTCCTCGTCATCATGGGCGGCCTGATCCTGTTTCAGAACCGGGGCGTGGTCCTTCCCGCAGGGGATGCGGGCGCCGCGGTTCCTGAGGCGGTGAGGGACTGAGCGGGCGGCGGATCACGGACCTCGACACGGAGAGGGATCATGTTCTTGAAGCGGTTCTACGACGAAAAGCTCGCGCAGGCGAGCTACCTGGTCGGCTGCCCCGCCACGGGTGAGGCGCTGGTGGTGGACGCCAACCGGGATGTCCAGCAATACATCGACGAAGCGGAGGCGCACGGCCTGCGCATCACGCACGTGACCGAGACCCACATCCACGCGGACTACGTCTCGGGCAGCCGGGAGCTGGCCGCGCGCACCGGCGCGAAGCTCTACCTCTCGGACCAGGGCGGCGAGGATTGGAAGTACGCGTTCGCCGAGGAAGCAGGCGCGGTGCTGCTGAAGGATGGCGACAGCTTCATGGTCGGCAACGTGCGCATCGATGTGATGCACACGCCCGGCCACACGCCGGAGCACATCGCGTTCCTGGTCACGGACACCGCGGGCGCGGACCGACCCATGGGCGTCTTCACGGGCGACTTCGTGTTCGTGGGCGATGTCGGCCGGCCCGACCTGCTGGAGCGGGCGGCCGGCTACGCGGGCACCATGGTGGCCGGCGCGCGCGCGCTGTTCCACAGCCTGCAGCGCTTCAAGGCGCTGCCGGACTACCTCCAGATCTGGCCCGCGCACGGCGCGGGCAGCGCGTGCGGCAAGGCGCTGGGCGCGGTGCCGCAGTCCACGCTCGGCTACGAGAAGCTGTTCAACTGGGCGTTCGCGATCGAGGACGAGGAGGAGTTCGTCCGACAGGTGCTGGCGGGGCAGCCCGAGCCGCCGCGCTACTTCGCCCAGATGAAGCGCATCAACAAGGAGGGACCGCCCATCCTCGGCGGCTTCCGCCGGCCGGAGCGGCTGCCCGGCGCGCGGATCACCGACGTGATGGACGCCGGCGCTCTGGTCGTCGACACGCGCCTGGAGCCGTCGTTCGCCGACGGCCACATCCCCGGCACCCTCGGCATCCCGCTCAACCGCAGCTTCAACACGTGGGCGGGGTGGTTCGTGCCGTACGACCGGCCGTTCTACCTGATCGTGGATGAGCAGCAGCGGCCCGCCGCCATCGACGAGGCCGTCCGCGACCTCGCCATGATCGGCCTCGATGGCATCGCTGGTTACTTCGGCACCGATGCGCTGGAGGCGTGGACCGCCGCGGGACGCTCGCTCCAGACCACCGCGCGGATCACCGTGGACGAGCTGGCGCGCCGCATGGAGGCGGGCGACGTTGCCGTGGTGGACGTGCGCGGCCAGGCCGAGTGGGAGGCCGGCCACATCCCGGGCGTCCCCAACATTCCCCTCGGCTACCTGACCGACCGGCTCGAGGAGATCCCCCGCGACCGGCCGGTCGTGCTCCAGTGCCAGGGCGGCGGCCGGTCCGCGATCGCGGCGGGCCTGCTCCAGGCGCGCGGCATCGAGAGGGTGCTGAACCTCGAGGGCGGGATCGAGGAGTGGCAGAGGCGCGGTCGGCCCGTCGAGCGCGCGCAGGCAGAAGCGGCGTGAGACGAAACAGGGGCAGGCGCCGTGTCCTGGCGCTTGCCCCTTCCCGTTCTCTCCGGCCTCAACCGCCCGCGACGCGATCCAGCACTCGCTGCAGCCGCGCGCGGACCTCCTCGCCGATCGACGCCAGCTCGGGGTTGTCCGCGATCCCGAGCTGCAGCGTGGGGTCCAGCGCCTCCACCACCGTCCGGCCCTCCTGCTCCGCCGCACGCACCACCACATTGCAGGGCAGGAGCAGCCCGACATCCGGCTCCGCCTGGAGCGCACGGTGCGCGAACTGCGGCGCGCACGCGCCCAGGATCTCGTAGGGCGGGACGTCCACGCCTAGCTTCGCTTTCAGCGTCGCCGACACGTCGATCTCCGTCAGGACGCCAAACCCTTCCTTCTGCAACTCCTCTCGCACGCGACGGTCCGCGTCCTCGAACCGGAGATCCACGGTGCGGGCCATCGCGTAGCGCGCAGTCCGCTCAGCCATGAGGCACGCTCCCCTTGCCGAAGCCATGACCTCGCCTGTCCGCGGCCTCGACCGGCATCGGTGCGACGACGAGACCCGCGCAAAGTTGCCGGCTCTACGCGCCCGCCTGCGCCAGCCAGGCCTCCAACTGCGTCCGGGGCAGGGCGCCCGTGTGCCGAGCCGCCTCCTTGCCGTCACGGAACAGGATCAGCGTCGGGATGCCCCGGATCCCGAACCGCTCCGACGCCGCAGGGTTCTGGTCCGTGTCCAACTTGGCCACCAGCAGCTCACCGGTGCGGGCGTTCGCCACCTCGTCCAGCACCGGCGCCATGATCTTGCACGGCGCGCACCAGTCGGCGTAGAAGTCCACCAGCACGGGCACGGTCGAGCCCGAGACCACCCGGTCCAGGTTCTGCTCCGTCAACTTGATCGGCCGGTCGAGCAGCAGCGGACGCCCGCACTCCCCGCACTTCGGCCGGTCCGCCAGCCGGTCCATGTTCACGCGGTTGAGCTTCCCGCAGAACGGGCAGGGCACCGTCGCGGCCCGCACGGTCTGCGCCTGACTCATCTCGCCTCCTCCAACGCTCCGGTCCACTCCGCGGGGGCCGTCGTGGCGCCCCGCCTGCCATCCGACTAATACCCAGCGTCGCTGCTCGGTTCGGCCACCCGGTTCGCGTTGCAACGGGCGAGGCCGTGGGCGTCCTTGCCACCCTCCGACCACGGGACCCCCATACGCGTACGCCGACGCGCACGGGGCCAGCGCGCCGCGAGCGTGCGACTCGCCGCCTCGCCGCCCGGGCGGAAGGGCCGGGGTCGTACGGCCTCCGCCCTCGCCCGCACATCTCCTCGTGCGGCCCCCTGCCCTTGCCCTCGCCCTCACAGCACTGTAATGTTTAGCAATGAACGAAAGGAGCCGCCCATGAGAGTCGAGATCTACTCCGACGTCGTCTGCCCCTGGTGCTACATCGGCGAGCGGCGGTTCGCCCGCGCGCTGGCGGCGTTCCCACAGGCGGACCGGGTGGACGTCGTCTACCGCTCGTACCAGCTCGATCCGGGTGCGCCGGAGAAGGCCGTGCCGCTGAAGCAGTACCTGGCGCGCAGGTTCGGCGGCGCGGTGGATGGCATGCTCGCGCGCGTGACGGAGAATGCGGCGGCCGAGGGGATCGTGATGGAGTGGGACCGCGCGCTGTCGGTCAACACGCTGACCGCGCACCGGCTGATCGGCCTGGCCGAGCGCGAGTACGGCGCGAAGGTCCAGCGCGCGCTGTTCGAGAAGCTCTTCGAGGCGCACTTCACGAACGGCGCGGACATCTCCGACCACGACCAGCTCGCTGATCTCGCCGAGTCGGTCGGGATGGATCGCGCGCGTGTGCAGGCGTACCTCGCCTCGGACGAGGGGCTGGCAGAGGTGCAGGAGGCGTTCGAGCATGCGCGCAGGATCGGCGTCCGCGCGGTGCCGACGTTCGTGTTCGACGGCGAGGTCGCGGTGGAGGGCGCGCAGCCGGCGTCGGTCTTCCTCCAGGTGCTGGAGGAGGTCGCGTCGCGGAACGCCGCGCGCGGAGCGGCCGCAGCGGACGAGGCGTGCACTGACGGCGCGTGCGCGGTGTGAGCATGTCGTTCGCGCTCTCCGTCCTCGATCTGGCGCCGGTCGGCTCGGGTTCGACGTCGTCGCAGGCGCTGCGCAACACGGTCGAGCTGGCACGCCTCGCGGAGCGGCTCGGCTACACGCGGTTCTGGCTCGCGGAGCACCACGGCATGCCGAGCATCGCCAGCTCCTCGCCCGAGGTGCTCATCGCGCACGTGGCCGCGGCGACGGAGCGGATCCGCGTGGGCTCCGGCGGCATCATGCTGCCGAACCACGCGCCGCTACGCATCGCGGAGGCGTTCCACACGCTCGAGGCGCTGCATCCGGGCCGGATCGACCTGGGCATCGGCCGTGCGCCGGGGACGGACCCCGTCACGTCGAGTGCGCTGCGGCCGTTCGATCCGGAGCGGTTCCCGGAGCAGGTGATCGAGCTGCTCTCGCTCTCGCGGCAGGATTTCCCCGAAGGCCATCCGTTCCGTGGCGTGCGTGTCGTGCCGGGCGATGTACGGCTTCCGCCGGTGTGGCTGCTCGGCTCGAGCGGCGCCACGGCCCGGTTCGCCGGCTCCCTGGGGCTGGGCTATGGCTTCGCGAGTCACTTCAGCCCGACGGCGCCGGGCCCTGCGCTCCAGGCGTACCGCGCCGCGTTCCGGCCATCCGAGTGGTTCGAGCGGCCGCACGTGATCCTCGGCGTCGCGGTGGTGTGCGCGGAGACGGACGAGCGCGCGGACTATCTGGCCCGGAGCATGGACCTGGCCTGGGCGCGGCTCCAGCGTGGGGAGCTCGGTCCGTTGCCGAGCCCGGAGGAGGCGATCGCGCATGAGTACACGCCTGCGGATCGGCTCGCGGTGCAGAGGTACCGCGCGCTGCTGATCGCGGGCAGCCCGGACACCGTCCGCGCGCGGATCGAGGCGTTCGTGCAGGAGACCGGCGCGGACGAGGTCATGATCTCCTCGATGATCCACGACCACGCCGCGCGGCTTCGGTCGTACGAGCTGGTCGCACGGGCGTTCGGGCTGTCCGGCTGACGCGCGGCTCGCCGCGCGGCCCTCACGACTCCTCCTCCATCACCTCGCCGATCACGCGCCGCAGCCGGGTCACGATCTCCTCCCGCTGCTCCGGCTCCCATTCGGCGATCAGCTCGGCGAGGTGCGCGCGGCGGGCATCGGCAAGGCGGCGAAGCGCCTCGCGGCCGTCGTCGGCGATCTCGCGGCGCGGGCCACGGCCGTTGCCGCCCGGCCGCTCCAGCACCAGACCGCGCTCCCGCAGCTCAGCGGCCGCCGCCGCGAGTCGGCGCGGATCGATGCGGCGGCGGCGGGCGAGAGCGTCCACGTTCAGTTCCGGGTCCGCCCCGAGCCGCACCAGCAGCCATGCCGCTGCTGGGCTCAGGTCCAGGCCGGCACGGGCGACGACGGCCCGGACGTAGCCGCGCTTCGCTTCCCGGTCCGCGAGTAGCGAGAGGAACCGCTCGAGCTTGGAGAGCGAGTCATCGTCCTTGGGCATGGGGAAGACGTCCTCGGCCTCCTTGCCGAGGTCTCCCGCCGCGGCGGCGACGGTCTCGCGGAGCGGCCGCTCCGGCAGCCGCCAGGTCAAGAGGAAGCCCAGTAGCGCGATGACCATCGCGGTCGTGAACACGGTGGAGAGCGAGGCGGCGACGGCGTCGGCGTACACCGAACGCAGCGCGGGCGGCAGCGCCTCGAGCATCTGGGGGCCGATGCCTGCCGCCACGCCGCCGGCCGGCGCGACGTCGGGCGGGAGCACGTCCGCGAGGCGCGATGCGAGCCGCGCGGCGAAGATCGCGCCGAAGATCGCGGTGCCCAGCCCGCCGCCGATCATGCGGAACAGTGTGGCGCCGGACGTGGCCACGCCGAGGTCTCGGTAGTCCACCGCGTTCTGCACCGCGATCACCAGCACCTGCATCACCATCCCGATGCCGATGCCGACGACGGCCATGGACAGCGACGCACCGGCGACCGTGGTCTGCGGCGTCATGCGCGAGAGCAGGAACAGCCCCACGGTCGTCACCGCCGTGCCGGCGATGGGGAACACCTTGTAGCGGCCCGTGCGGCTGATGATCTGGCCGGACGTGATGGACGCGAAGAGCATCCCGCCCATCATGGGGACCATCTGGAGACCGGACCCCGTGGGGCTCGCGCCGTGCGCGATCTGGAGGAACAGCGGCAGGTAGGTCACGGAGCCGAACAGCGCGAAGCCCACGATCAGTCCGATGGCCGCCGCCACCCGGAACGTGCGGTTGGCGAACAGCCGCAGCGGGAGCACCGGCTCCTTCGCCTGGCGTTCCACCGCCAGGAACGCTGCGAGGGCGAGCAGCGCCACGGCGCCCAGGACCAGGATCTGGGGCGACGTCCACGCGTACGCGATGCCGCCCAGGTCCGTGAGCAGGATGAGGGCGCCGAGGGTGAGGGCGAGCAGCGCCGCGCCCGCGTAGTCCACCGTCCGCCGCACCCGCTCCTCGCGCCGCGGAAGCGTCGCCGCGATCACGCCCAGCGCCACCAGCCCGAGCGGCAGGTTGATGTAGAAGATCCAGCGCCACGAGAGGTGCGTGGTGAAGTAGCCCCCCACCAGCGGGCCCGCCACGCTCGCGAACCCGAACACGGCGCCGAAGATGCCCTGGTAGCGGCCGCGCTCGCGGGGCGAGACGATGTCCCCCACCACCGCCTGCGTGGTCACGATCAGGCCGCCGCCCCCGAGACCCTGGATCCCGCGGAACAGAATGAGCTGCTCCATGCTCGCGCTCAGCCCGCACAGCGCGGAGCCGAGGAGGAAGATCAGGACCGCGGCCTGGAGCACCACCTTGCGGCCGTAGAGGTCACCCAGCTTGCCATAGATCGGCGTGACCACCGTCTGCGCCAGCAGGTAGGCGGTCACCACCCACGCCAATCGCTCTACGCCGCCCAGCTCGCCGACGATGGTGGGCAGCGCCGTGGCCACGATGGTCTGGTCCAGCGCGCCCAGCAGCATCACCAGCAGCAGGCCGCCGAAGACGATCAGGACATCACGCCGTGAAAGCGGTTGCGGTGTGGACATCTGGCCGTGCATCGAGGTCGTCGCCACGGGCGGCCCGGCGGGTCCCTCACGTCCGCCGCGCATGAGGCGGCCGTCCGGGGCGCGTCCACGCAATTCCGGTGCTCCCGGTACCCCGTGCCGCCGCCGGCGTTGCGTGGTACCCGAACCTGCCTCTTCGGTGGCCGTGGACACGGGCCTCGGCGTGGACGACGTCGGCTCCGAGAATCCGGCGCCTGGAGCCGGCTTCCGGGCGAGGCCGGCTCCGCTTATCCTGCAGGGGGGAACGCAACCGCCGACGTGTAGTATGGAAGGTACCATGGTGCAGATCAGTGCCATCCTCCAGGCGACGGCGCAGGACTCGGCGGCCGGCTCCATCGCGCGGGCCGCTCTGGCAGAAACGGAGCCGGGCGGAGCGGTCCACCAGTGGTTGGAGCTCCACCCGGTCCTGGCAGCGCTCATCGGCCTCGCCGTGCTGGCGGGCGTCGCGTGGCTCTCGCTCGTGGTGGTGAGGCGCGTCGTGCTGCGGTTCCTGGCGCTGCTGGCGCGCAGGACGCCCACCTTCTGGGACGAGGTCGCGCTCGAGAGCCGGTTGTTCCGCCGCCTCGCGTGGATCGTCCCGGTCCTGATCATCCACCGGGGGATCCTGGCCGTCCCCAACCTGCCGGACGACCTGGTCCGCCTCGTCCAGCAGCTCGCGGTCGCGTCGTTCATCCTGGTCCTGGTCCGCGCGTTCAGCGCGCTGCTCACTGCGATCAACGAGATCTACCAGCGCTACCCGCGGGCGAAGGACCGGCCCATCAAGGGATACCTCCAGGTCGTCAACATCGTCGCGCATCTGGTCGCGGTGATCCTGATGATCGCCACGCTGCTCGACCGGTCGCCGGTCGTGCTGTTCAGCGGCCTGGGCGCGATGACCGCGATCCTGATGCTGGTCTTCCGGGACAGCATCCTCTCGCTGGTCGCGGGCGTACAGCTCACGACGAACGACCTGATCCGCGTCGGCGACTGGATCGAGATGCCGCAGTTCAACGCCGACGGCGACGTGATCGACATCGCGCTCAACTCGGTGAGCGTGCAGAACTGGGACAAGACGATCACGGTCATCCCGACGCACAAGTTCCTCGAGCACTCGTTCAAGAACTGGCGTGGGATGTTCGAGTCGGGCGGTCGGCGGATCAAGCGCGCGATCTACATCGACATGTCCACGATCCGGTTCCTGACCGAGGAAGAGATCGAGCACTTTGGCCGGTTCGCGCTGTTGCGCGATTACATCGCGCAGAAGAAGAAGGAGATCGAGGAGTACAACCGGGCGCAGCAGGTGGAGGAGGGCGTGATCGCGAACGCGCGGCGGCTGACGAACATCGGGACGCTGCGCGCCTACATCGTCCAGTATCTCCGGCAGCATCCGGGGATCCACCAGGACATGACGCTATTGGTGAGGCAACTCTCACCGACCCCCGAGGGGTTGCCGCTCGAGATCTACGCCTTCACCAACGACACGCGCTGGGTGGTCTACGAGGGCATCCAGTCCGACATCTTCGACCACATCCTCGCCATGGTCCCCCAGTTCGGGCTGCGGGTGTTCCAGAAGCCGGCCGGCCAGGACGTCATCAAGGCGGTGCGGGAGATGCGGCTCGAGCCGGTGTGACGCTCCTCACGTTCCCAGGGCTCGCTCCTTGCCGGAGCGTGGCCGGCGGCTCCCCGGCCCGTGGTCCGTGCCCCTGCGAACTCACCCGGCGCGACCCCGAGGCCGGACCCGAAACGAACCAGCACGGGGACGCGGAGGCGCGCCGCCCGCCGTCGAGCGGGACGAAGAGAGCCCGGGCCGCCAGGAGCACGCTCGCACAGCTCGACCTGCGAGGCCGCGCAGGCGCGATGGCGGTGGCTTTTCACGCCCGGGCACGCGGGTCCTGATCCACGACGCGGGCGAGCGGCTCCGGGCAGGGGACGTGCTCGCGCTCGCGGGGACGCAGGCCCCCCCGACGCGGCCGGGGCCGTGCTCCTGGGAGAGCCGGAGGCGGGGTGAGGTCCGGGGCGGCCGCGCCCGCTGTAGCGGCCGCTACGACCGGCGCCCCGCCTCACTCGCGCCCAGCGCCTCCTCCCTGAACAGCGACCGCAAGAACAGGATCCCTGCGGCGACGAACAGGATGAGCATGCCGCCCACCTCCATCAGGAGGCCGGCGGCCTGCTGGTCCGCGCGCGCCGTGATGCCGAGGACGCGGGGCGCGAGCTCGTACGTCGCGTAACGCGGGTAGTGGGTGAACGTGAGGTAAACGAAGAGCGGCTTGCTGGCGATCAACTGGGCGCCCAGGTAGCCGAGCCGGGTCATGCCGCGGAACCACGGCCACTCCGGCACGGGCGCCACGACCGGCCACCAGAACTGCAGGCCGCCCGCGAGCCACGCCACATCGATGACGAAGGACCCGAGCTGCGAGGCCAGCAGTCGGTCGGCCACGACGGGCACGTGGGTGATGAACCAGATCAGGTTGGCCAGGACGATCGCGACCAGCGGGTGTGCGAGGGACCGCAGCACCCCGACGACCCTGGGTGGCAGCCGCCGGTACGCCTCCGGCGGCACGCCGTAGAGCAGCAGCGGCGGAGCCGCCAGGGTGATGACCAGGAACTGGACCATGTGGGCGCTGGCCAGGTACCCGGCACCGAGGGCGCCGATGGGCCAGTCGAGCACGAGCCAGAGACTGGCCACGCCCGCGCCGAAGGCGGCCGCGCGGGTCCCCCGGTCACGCGGCTCGCCCGCCGTCGCCGGCGTGCTGCGGAGCAGCAGGACGTAGGCCAGGATGCACAGCGCCACGAACGCCCAGACGCCCGGATACGGCCGCCACGTCCACTCCCAGGCCTCGCCCAGGGCGGCGCACCACCACTGAACCTTCAACTCTCACCACCCTCGCTGTCCGCGCGGTGGAGCGTCCCGGTCGCGGTGAACCGGAGCAGCCGGGGCAGGTCCTGTGCCCAGTCGGTCTGCCGTGTGCCGAAGGGGTACAGCGCGCGGAGCAGCCCGTCCGGGGTGAAGGCGAGGATCTGGGCCGGGTGCCCGACCACGTAGTTGCCCTTCTCGTCCGGCTCCCCGTGAATGACCGGGGCGAGCCGGAGCTCGGCGAGGATCGCGTTCACCTCGTCGAGGCTGCCGCGCAGGCCGATGAAGCGCTTGTCGAACGCGTTCAGCCACTCACGGAGCCGTTCCGGCGTGTCCCGTTCCGGGTCCGCGCTGATGAAGACGACCGCGATCCTGTCCCGTGTCTCGGGCGCGAGGTCGCTCAGCACCGCGGCGAGGTTCGCCATGTGCACCGGACAGACGTCCGGGCAGTGGGTGTAGCCGAAGAAGAGCAGCGTGAGCTTGCCCGCCGTCCGCTCGCGGAACGGGAACGGCCGCCCTTCGGTGTCCGGCAGCGTGAAGTCGGGCTTCGGAACGGGATCCGCGAGCACGACGCCGGTGAGGGACGCCTCGTCGGCACCGACGCCCCCTCGCGTCAGCCGCGCGGCCAGGCCGAGCGCGAGCACCAGGCCGGCGGCGATGATGAGCGCCGCTGCACGGCGGTGGGACGGTGACATCTATACCTCCTCTCGGCCGCCGGTCCCGGCCGCGGCAGGCTGTGCCTCCGGGTCGGGACCAACGCGTTGCGCCGATCAGGATCTCACGTTCGCGAACGTGCTATGACGTTGTGGTCCAATCATTACGGCGGGCTCCGCCCGTGTCAAGCGGGCCCGGCGGCGCCGTCGGCGCGCGCAGCGGCCCCAGCTACCGGCCGCCGGTGGCCGCGCAGCGCCGGGTGCAGCGCGAGGGCGGTGCCGATGAGGATCGCCGGCATCACGAGGAGCGCCGCCGTGCGCGGCCCCACGGCGTCGCCCAGCGCACCCGTTCCCAGCACGAAGACCGAGCCGGTCGCCCAGGCCAGGCCCATGGCGATGGAGGAGCCGAGCGCCGCACCGCCCGGCAGCATCTCCTGCGCCATGATCACCACCGGCGGCACGACCGCGAGGTTGAGCAGCCCGGCCACGGCCGCGGCGGCGAGCCCGGCCGGCGACCCGGGCGGGAGCCCGATGGCCAGCACGTGCGCAGGCAGCGAGCCCAGGGTCAGACCGAACAGCAGCGCGCGTCGGTCCATGCGGTCCGTGAGCAGCCCGCCGGCCAGGGAGCCGCCCGCCTGACCGATCAGGTACGCCGTCAGCACCAGCGCGCCCTCCGCCTCGGTGCCGCCGGCCTGCGCCACGACGATCGGCATCATCGTCTGGAACGAGCGCTGGACGAACGTCGCCGCGGCGCTGATGCCGAACACCACGCCCAGCGGGCCGGCGAGCAGTCGCAACACCGCCCCGGGCCGCGGCGGAGGCGTGGGCGCGTGCACGGGCGATTCCTCGGGCAGGAACGACGGCAGCACGAGAGCCGCCAGCAGCGCGGGCACCATGGCGAACGCGAGCCCGCCGAAGCCGAACGCCGAGACCAGCCCCACCGCCGCGAGCGGGCCCACGGCGTAGCCCGCCGAGCCGCCGAACGAGAAGATGGACATGCGTACGCCGCTGCCGCGGCCCTCCACCACCCGCGCAGCCATCGATGCCCCGGGCGGATGGAACGCCGCGCCGCCCATCCCGCCCAGCACTAGCAGCACGGCGAGCACCGCGAAGTTCGGCGCCACGCCGATCAGCGAGAGGAACACGCCCGATGCGAGCACGCCCCCGATCACGAACGGGCGGCGGCCGTAGCGGTCGGCCAGCCAGCCGAGCAGCGGCTGCGTCAGGGACGAGGCGAGGAAGAGCGTCGTCGCCAGCGTGGCGGCGAGCGTGATGGACAGCCCCAGCTTCTCCATCACCCGCGGCAACAGCGGGTGCAGGAACGCCGAGTATGCATCCGTCAGCGCATGCGCGACCGCGAGCGCGACCGCGCCACCGCCCACCGCGGTCGCGGCCGGCCGCGCCGCCGCGGCCCCTGCCCAGGTAGACGGTGTAGCGTCCTCCTCCCTATAATGTGCCTGGCCCATCGATCCTCCACCCTCGCGGAGCGTCTTCTATGCGACAGCTCGCGCCCCTCCTCGCGCTCGCCTTCGCGCTCGCGGCGCCCGGCGTGCTGCGCGCGCAGGAGCGACAGCAGCAAGAAGTACCCCCGCCGCTCGAGATCGGCGCCGTCGCGCCGGACTTCGAGCTGCCCGCCGCCACGCGCTGGGGGCTGTTGAAGGAGCCGATCCGGCTCAGCGATTACAGGGGAAAGATCGTCGTCCTGGCGTTCTTCCCCCGCGCCCGGACGAGCGGCTGCACGGTCCAGATGCGCGCGTACCGGGACCAGTACGAGGAGCTCTTCAACGGCGGCCGCAACGTGGTGCTGATCCCCATCAGCGCCGATGCGCCGGACGTGCTCGCCTCCTGGGCGAAGGACGAGGAGTTCCCCTTCGTCATGGCCAGCGACGTCGGGCTGGAGGTCGGCCGCACGTACGGCGCGCTCTCGCCGCGCGGCCCGGTGAACAGCCGGACGCTGTTCGTGGTGGGCCCGGACGGCAAGATCGCCTACCGCGCCGCGCCGTTCCGCGAGCTCGATCCGACCGCCTACGAGGAGCTGGGCGAGGCGATCCGGAAGCTGCTGCCGGCGGAGGAGGTGGGAGAGGAGGGCGAGCGGTGAGGTTCGGCCAGGGGGACTCGCGCCGTTCCGTGGCGGCGGCGCGCTCTGCCCTCGCTGTGCCTGACGGCGCGCCGCCCCACCCCTCGCTGGGCCTGACGGGGCGCCGCTGCGCCTCCACTGCGTCCTGGTGGCATGCGTGTCGCCCTGGTCGCGCCGGTGTGGCGCGTCCTTCGCACCCCGCCGGAGCGCGGCTCGCCGCGCGTGCTGCCGGCGGCATGGCCTGTGTGCCCTGGAACGGCGGGGCATGGGCGATCTGCCCTCCGCGGCGCGGCGAACTTCCACGGTCACGGAGCGGCGCGGCGTTGCGTTGGACGTTTGCCGCGGCCGACGCGGAGGATCTCCAGGACGCCGGGGCGCGAGCCGGCGTGTGTGGAACTTTGCCGCGTCGGGGGCGGCTTACTTCCACGGCGGCATCGCCTTCGGTGGCGAGTAAGGGATTTCGCCGGCCCCCGGCTCCGACCGCGCGAAGAGGACGCGATACGCTGGTCACCTCTTCCGATGGTCGACCACGACCACAGAACAAATGACCGTCACGATGGGCTCCGCAGCCGGGGAGACGAAGCGGATCGCCTTCGAGCCCGTTCCCGCCGACCCGGCCATCGCGGTACGGCGGGGGTCCGGGGGTGACGCGGCGGATCGCGAGGTCGTCACCGCTCATCAACGGACAGCCCAACGCCCTCCCTCCTGTCCAGCCGGGTTGCCGTTCACGCCGGGAGTGCGCGTTTACACGAACGAGTCCCCCGGTTCGGATCGCGGGCTGCGGGGCCGCTGAGTCGCGTTCGGCCGATCCGGGCGGCTCCTCCAGGAGGTCGGGCGCCAGAGTCTGGAAGACGGCTGGACGCCGGCCCCGACCATCACGCAACCGCGCATCGCGGGCGCGTCGAGACCCGTATTCCTCCGGCGCGGGGACCGGGTGTGGCGCGTCTCCGAGCACCCCATGGGCTGGCTCCGGACGCGCGTCGATCTCGAGCTGTGATGGCCGCTGAGCGCGTGCACGTCATCGCTGGCTCCCGACGCGCGTCGATCTCGAGGACGCTCCGGCACGGCACGTGGATCGCCGGGGGGCCTGATCGTACTGGCCACGCCTGCGACACCCGGCGCTACCTCCCCGACGGTCCCCACCGCTCTCCCCTCGACCCACGCCGCGATGTGACCCCGCCTTGCCTCGACTGGGTTCGGTATGGCTGGTAGATAGGGCCGACGTCGCTCGGCGCTGGAGATCCGGGCCCGGACCATCGGAGGCCTTGACCCACGCGACCCGCCCTGCGCCGGAAGGCCCGGGTCCGGCGCGGAGAGCTCGGTCGAGCGGCTCGGCGGACAGCGCCGGGCACCGGCGAGCGATAGCGCCTGGCGCCAGCGAGTGACGGCGCCGGACGCCGGCAGGCGACGGAACCGGGCGTGCGGCTCCAGGAATGCGTCGCCTTCCCGCGCACGGCTCGTCGCGGCTCCGCCCGTTCGGGCGTTGTCGAGGTCGATGGCGCTCCTGCCGTGAGGTGGTCCGACGGTCGAAAGCGGCCTCCACGTAACGGAGTGCTGGCGGGGCGATGCAGGCCGCCGTGTGACCCGGCAGCGCCCGGGCGGATTGGGCATCGTGGAGAAGGCCGGACCGACGGTCCGCTTGGATAACGGGCACGGTGCAGCCATGGACCACTCTCGCCGGCTCGATCGACCTCCCTACGCCCGGGCGCGGCGGGATCCTCGCCTGCGTTGCCCTGCACGGGCCTCGCGCTCCTGGCCGCGTGCGGAGAGGACGGCGCCGGCCCGGAGGCGGGGCCGGGGTAGCCGGTCACGGCGAGAGCGTGTGCCGAGCTGCTCTTCGTCGAGCGTCTCGGGGCGGAGTCGGCGGCGGTCGACGCGATGTGGGCGCGGACGGCGGAGACGTACGGCGAGATCATGCTCGAAATCCGCCGTTTCGAGGTCGTGGACGAGCATGGCGACATGCCGGAGCCGAGGTGCTGCACGCTTTGCCTCGGGGGTGCGGAGACCGGGCATTTCGGGCCCGCGTCTCACGTGATCGAGACGGAAGGCGACTGGTTCGAGCTCCAGTGGTGTCCGGATGGACGCCGCCCAGCGGATGCCCGGACGTCAGGGCGCCTCGGGTCCGGTGGCTGGGCGCTCGTTCCCCAGGGCACCGGGGTGGGCTCAGTGACTCATCCCTGCGAGGGCCGATGCGATGATCAGACCACGACATCTCAAGCTGTTGGTGGCCGTCGCCCTCGGTGCCTGCGAGGGCACGGAGGAGAGTCTCGGCCCGGCGGCGACCGTGTTGTCCGACGACGGGCTGCGCGTGGCGCTCACGATCGAGCCGGAGGTGATCGATGCGCCGGGTACAGCCGTCGCCAGGCTCACGTACACGAACACGGGCACCGAAGAGCTGGTGTTCACGAGTACCGCCGGCTGCCTCTCGTTCGCCGCGGTCTATCGGCGTGAGAAGCGGATTCCGTTCCCAGCCACGGAGTACGCCTGCACGGCGGCTCTCACCGATTGGGCTCTCCAGCCCGGGGCCGAGCTCACGATGGAATGGCCGCTGACGGTCGGGGGCGAGGACGGGGTCGAGGTGCCTGCGGGCACGTACCGGTTCGTCGCGATGACGAACACCGGCCACGGAAACCTGAAAGCGACGTTCGTGGTCCGTTGACGGTGGAGACGGACCATTCGCCGGGGGAGCCCGGGCTGCCGCGTTCCCCCGGGCCGAACCGCCCCGTGGTGTCGCCGTCTCCAGCCGCAGCGCACGGACGCTCCCGCGCGGGCCGTCTCCAGCCGCAGCGGCCCGGCGATCCCTCGCAGGCCGTCTCGAGTCGCAGCGCACGGCGATCCGTCGCGGGCCGCCTCCAGCCACAGCCGCCCGGTGATCCTTCCCCGACCGTCTGGGTGGCCGGCGCGCTTGACATCAAATAAGTGGCAACTTATATGTTCGCCATGAGCGCCGTCGCGGCCGAGGACCGGATCTTCCACGCGCTGGCCGACCCCACCCGCAGGGCGATCTTCGAGTCGCTCAGCCGGGGCGAGGCGGCGGTCAAGGACCTGACGGCGCGCTTCCACGTCTCGCAGCCTGCCATCTCCCAACACCTCGCCGTGCTGAAGGACGCCGGCCTGGTGCGCGGCCGGCGCGAGGGGCGCTTCGTGTACTACCGGGCGGAGCCGCGCGGGCTGAAGCCGCTGATCGACTGGATCGCGCACTACCGAGCGTTCTGGCCGGAACACATCGCCCGCCTCGAGGACCTTCTGGACAGGATGGAAAAATGAACCCGACGGACCGGACGGCCCCCTCCCGGACCGAGACCCTCACCTTCGAGTTCGACCTGCACCATCCGCCCGAGAAGGGGTGGCGCGCACTCACGGACCCCGCACTGCTCGCAGAGTGGCTGCTGCCTTCAGTGGGCTTCGAGCTGGCGCCGGGCGCGACGTTCAGGTTCCAGGCGCCGCCGCAGCGCGGCTGGGACGGCACCGTGAACTGCCGGATCCTGGAGATCGAGGCGGGGCAGACGCTGACCTGGAGCTGGGTCGTCGGCGACATCGACACCGTGGTGACGTTCACCCTCGAGCCGACGACGATGGGGACGCGGCTCACGGTGGTGCATTCCGGGTTCAAGCCGGACCAGCGGCGGAACTTCGCCGGCGCCCGCTACGGCTGGCGGATGATGGGCGGCAAGCTGGTGGACCTGCTCGGGAGGATCGAATGACGTCGCAGCGGCACCCGGCGGACAGCCACGACGTGATCCGCGTGCAGGGCGCGCGCGTCAACAACCTGAAGAACATCAGCGTCGAGATCCCGAAGCGGCGGCTGACCGTGTTCACCGGCGTCTCGGGCTCGGGGAAGTCGTCGCTGGTGTTCGGCGCGGTCGCCGCCGAGTCGCAGCGGCTGATCAACGAGACGCACAGCGCGTTCGTGCAGGGCTTCATGCCGACCCTGGCGCGGCCGGACGTGGATGTGCTGGAAGGGCTGACGGCCGCGATCATCGTGGACCAGGAGCGGATCGGCGCCAACGCCCGCTCGACGGTCGGCACGGTCACGGATGCCAACGCGCTGCTGCGGATCCTCTTCAGCCGGCTGGGGGAGCCGCGCATCGGGCCGCCGGTCGCCTACTCGTTCAATGTCCCGACGCGGAAGGCCAGCGGCGCGATGACCGTCGAACGCGGGGAAGGGGAGCGCATCGTGGTGCGCGACGTCGTCTACCATGGCGGCATGTGTCCGCGCTGCGAAGGCATGGGTTCGGTCAGCGACATCGACCTCACCCAGATCTACGACGAGACCAAGTCGCTGAACGAAGGCGCGATCCTGGTCCCGGGCTACAAGGCGGGCGGCTGGTCGGTGCGGCTGTTCGCCGAATCGGGGTTCCTCGACCCGGATAAGCCGATCCGCAAATACACGGAGAAGGAGCTGCACGACTTCCTCTACAAGGAGCCCACGAAGGTCAGGGTCAACGGCGTCAACCTCACCTATGAGGGGCTGATCCCGCGGATCCAGAAGTCGTTCCTCTCGAAGGACGTGGACACGCTCCAGCCGCACATTCGGGCGTTCGTGGAGCGTGCGGTCACCTTCACGACCTGCCCCGAGTGCAACGGCACCCGCCTCAACGAAGCCGCCCGGTCTTCGAAGATCCGGGGGAAGAACATCGCGGACGTGTGCGCGATGCAGATCACGGATCTGGCCGAGTGGTTGCGGGCGCTGGAGGAGCCGTCGGTCGCGCCGCTGATCGAGAAACTGCTGCACACGCTGGACGCGTTCATCGAGATCGGGCTGGGCTACCTCTCGCTGGACCGGCCGACGGGCACGCTGTCGGGCGGCGAGGCGCAGCGGACGAAGATGGTGCGGCACATCGGGTCGCCGCTGACGGACGTGACCTACGTCTTCGATGAGCCGACGATCGGCTTGCACCCGCACGACATTCGGCGGCTGAACGAGCTGCTGCTGCGGCTGCGGGACAAGGGGAACACGGTCCTGGTGGTCGAGCACAAGCCGGAGGTGATCGCGATCGCCGACCACGTCATCGACCTCGGCCCTGGCGCCGGCGCCGCGGGCGGCGAGGTGGTCTACCAGGGCGGCGTGGAGGGGCTGCGGCAGAGCGGCACGCTGACCGGCCGTCACCTGAGCGATCGGCCGGTGCTCAAGCCATCGGTGCGGATGCCGTCGGGCGCGCTGGAGGTGCGTGGCGCTCGCACGAACAATCTGAAGAACGTGGACGTGGACATCCCGCTCGGCGTGCTGGTGGTGGTGACGGGCGTGGCGGGGTCGGGGAAGAGCTCGTTGATCGAAGGTTCGGTGGTCGGCCGGGAGGGCGTGGTCGCGATCGACCAGACGCCGATCCGCGGCTCGCGGCGCAGCAACCCCGCGACGTACACCGGCCTTCTGGAGCCGATCCGGAAGGCGTTCGCGAAGGCGAACGGCGTGAAGCCAGCGCTCTTCAGCGCCAACTCCGAGGGCGCCTGCCCCGCGTGCAACGGCGCGGGTGTCGCCTACACGGACCTCGCGCTGGTGGCCGATGTGGCGACGATCTGCGAGGAGTGCGAGGGGCGTCGCTTCCAGGCGTCGGTGCTGGCGTACCGGCTCGGCGGACTGAACATCGCCGAGGTGCTCGATCTATCGGTCGATGACGCGGCGCGTTTCTTCGCCGAAGGCGAGGCGCGCACGCCGGCGGCGCATGCGATCCTCCAGCGCATGATCGATGTGGGGCTCGGCTACCTCCGGCTGGGTCAGCCGTTGCCGACGCTCTCGGGCGGGGAGCGCCAGCGGCTCAAGCTCGCGGTGCACATGGGCACGGAAGGCGGGATCTACGTGCTCGACGAGCCGACCATCGGTTTGCACCTGGCCGACCTCGGGCAGTTGCTCCGTCTACTGGACCGGCTGGTGGACTCCGGCAAGTCTGTGATCGTGATCGAGCATCACCCGGCAGTGATGGCGCACGCGGATTGGATCATCGATCTGGGGCCGGGCGCGGGGCACGACGGCGGGCGGATCGTCTTCGAGGGCACGCCCGCGGAGCTGGTCGCGGCGAGGTCCACGCTGACGGGCAGGTATCTGGCGGCTTACGTCGGCGCCGGCGGGGAGGCGGTGGCCGCCGGTCACTGATCGGCGGCTGCGTCCTCCGGCCCGCGCGGGTAGACCTTCACCGCTGTCCAGTTGCGGATCTCGACCTGCCCGGGCGGGGCGCCGCGCGGCTTGCGCACGTCGCCGGCGCGGCACACGTGCACTTCGACCTTGCCGCGCGCGTTGCGCGCCTTGGAGTACCACGCTGCGAGCTCCGCGGCGCGGTGTAGGACCTCCCGCGGCACCTCGTCCACGTCTTCCGGTACGGGGATGACGACGTGGCTGCCCGCGTGCCCGGCGGCGTGCAGCCACACGTCGCGCGGCGCCGCGATGCGGAACGTGAGCTCGTCGTTGTCGCGTGCGGCCTTGCCGACGAGGACGCGAAAGCCCCCGACGTCGAACTCGCGCCAGCCCCTACCCTTGCTCCCCATCGTCCTGCCGGCGTGCGTGCCCGAGCCGCGGAGCGGGGCGGTGGCTCAGGATCGTGCGCCGCCCGCCTCGCCCGTCGCGGGCTCGTAAGGGGGCAGCGGGCCGAACATGAAGTTGCCGGGCGCGTTCGGGTCCTCGCTGCTGAGGAACTCTTCCACCGCCTGGGACATCTCCTCGCGCGTGATGCAGCCGTCCCCGTCCTGGTCGGCGTGCTGGAAGAACACGTCGGCGGCGGATGCATCGACGCCGCACGCCTTGAGGTAGGCCCTGTATTCGTTGACGGTGATCGCGTTGTCGCCGTCCGTGTCCATCGCGTCGAAGAGGAGCTGCACGTCGCCGCGCGCGTAGGCGCTCACCGCGTCCGGATCGTCGAGATAGATGTCGGCGTAGCGCAGGAACTCATCCACGGTGACGGCGCCGCTGTCGTTGAGGTCCGCGCTGTCGCGCACGCTCTCCCACTCCTGCAGCACGTAGTGCAGGTTGCGCTCGTATTCCGGCGAGCCCTCGGCCCAGCCGCTCAGCTTGGCGAGCGCCTGGACGCGGCGTACGTAGTCGTTGCGGTCCACTCGTCCATCCCGGTTCACGTCCAGGACGGAGAACAGCCGGCGGATCTTGTGCTTCTGGAACGGCGTCAGCGGCATGCCTCATCCTCTCGGCGGTTCGGGTGGTCGCATCCGCATAATAGCCCCGGGGCCGGCAACGGGAAAGGCGATGTGACCGGCCGGGCGACGCACGGGTTATGCCTCCACGAGAAGGCCGGGCGTGGCGTGGCCGGAGGGGGCCGGGGCCATGGAGGCGGTTGCGTACGGGGGCGAGGCTGGCGCCGCGGCCGTCGTGAAGGAGGGGAACCAGGCGCTGGACCGGCAGTATCGTATGCGGTCCGGCCGGCCGACCGTGACCCGGGGTAAGCATACGCCGGGGCTGCGCCGAGCTGGGCACGGAGAGACGGAGCGATGCGAACGGGTCTCGCCGACGGGCTCGTCCAGGCGGGGCGTGGTGCCCCGCGAGCCGTGGCGGATCGGGCAACGAGCGTGGATCACTTTGGGGACGGGGCGATCTCCCCGGGGCCGATGCGGCAGCGCGGCGTGAGCGGTGGCCACCGCGCGATGAGCCGCCTGCCCGACTCGACGATCGCGCGCGCCAAGCTCGGCGACGACGAGGCGTTCGCGGAAATCGTGCGGCATTACTACGCGCGTTGTCTGCGCTTCGCGCGCAACATGCTGGGCGACCTCGCGGACGCGGAGGACGCCGTGCAGGAAGCGTTCCTCCGCGTGCACGCCGCATTGCCGCGCTACACCGAGTACGGCCGGTTCGAGCCCTGGCTGTTCCGCATCCTGGCCAACCAGTGCCGGACGATGCGGGCGCGTGAGCGGCGCCGCGGCGAGTGGCTGACCCCGTACGAGCCGCGGCACGATGCGGCCGCACCGGAGGCGCCTGATGATTCCGGCGGCTTGCTGCGGCGCGAGATCGAGCGGGCGCTGCGCGAGCTGCCCGCGCTACTCCGTGAGGCGTTCCTGCTGTACCACGTGGAAGGCATCGATTACGAGCAGATGACGGCCATCACGGGCGCGCGTATCTCTGCCCTGAAGATGCGCGTGAAACGCGCACGTGACATCTTACGGGCACGCCTCCAGGAGGTGCAGAGTGCGTGAGCCCACCGATGAGCTGATGGAGAAGGTGGTGCGCGAGCTGTCCGCGCTGCCGCCCGTGCGCGAGGAGGCCATCCAGCGCATCCTCGACCTGGCGGCGCAGCGGCGGGCAGCGGAGCGCCGCGCGCAGGAGCCGCCAGCCGCCGAGCCTCCGGTCCATGCACGTCGGCGTGTGGCGCCGCGGTGGTGGATCGGCGTCGCAGCCGCCGCGACCTTGGCCGCGCTGATCTGGGTGGGCATCGGGCGTGACGACGGCGTGCCGTCCGTGCCCGTGAATGCGCCGCTCGCCGCCGCGGATGCCGCGCCGCGTGCGGAAGCCGGTGCGCTCGCCGTGGCGGACCGCATCATCGCGGACGAAGCGCCGCGCGCCGTGCAGTTCGTCCTGGACGCGCCCGGCGCGCGTTCGGTGGCTGTCGTCGGCGGCTTCAACGGCTGGGATCCCCAGGCCACGCCGCTGGAGCGCGTGCCCGGGACCACGGTGTGGACGACGACGGTCCTGCTCACGCCCGGCCGCTACACGTACGCCTTCGTCGTGGACGATTCCACCTGGGTGCTCGACCCGCGCGCGCCGCGCGCGTCGGACCCGGATTACGGCGTGGACAGCTCCGTGCTGCTCGTGGGGCGGGAATGAGAACGTTGCCCTTCCTTCTCGGCTGCGCCGCGGTGACGGCGCTCGCGTCCGCCGCCGCTGCGCAGGACCCGCGGCTCGAAGAGAAGTTGGACCCGGCGACGCGGCGACAGGTCGCCGCGGTCATCGAGCGGGCGCGCGGCCGCGGCCTCCCCGTCGAGCCGCTCGTGGACAAGGCGCTCGAAGGCGTGGCCAAGCGGGCGCCAGGGCCGCGCATCGTCAGCGCGGTGGCGCGGCTGTCCGAGCGTCTCGAGGCCGCCCGCGAAGCGCTCGGTCCGAACGCGACGCCCGCCGAGGTCCGGGCCGGCGCCGAGGCCCTGGCCGTCGGAGTACCGGACAGCGCGCTGCGGGAGCTTCGCGCTGCCGCCCCCGGCGTGTCGCTCGCCGTGCCGCTCGGCGTGTTGACGCAGCTCGTCTCTCGCGGCGTCGCCGTGGACCGCGCCGCCGCGACCGTCCTCGACCTGCTGCGCCGCGGCGCGCGGCCGTCGCAGCTCATCGCCCTGGGCGAAGCGGTGCAGCAGGACATCGCGCAGGGGATGGCGCCCGCAACGGCACTGGATGTGCGTCTACGCGGCATCCTGGGCGCGCTCCCGCCCAGCGGCGGCGCGTCCATCACCACCATCGGCGTGGACAAGCCGCCCCGGTGAACTCGCCCTCACGGTCATCCCCGCGGCCGCCGCTCGCGGCCTGTCTGCTCGTGGCGCTGGGCGCGCTGCTGGCCCCCCGGCACGCCGCCGCCCAGCACCGCGCCACGCTGGATTTCGGCCTCGCCCGGATCTCGCAGGCGGACATCGTGGACGAGGCCGCGCTGACGTTCGCCTACTATCTGGAGTCCCGCTACTCGCGGCTCACCTTCGCCTCCAGCGGCATCGGCTCGCTGGCGACGGGCGGCCAGTCCGCCGCGCAGGGCGGCGTCGGCGCGTTCTGGCTGCTTCCCCGCTCGCCGCTCGGGATCCCCGAGCTCAGCGCGTCCCTCAGCGCCGCGCGCTTCCAGGACGGCGAGGGGGCGACCGCGCGGTCCGTCGCGCTGCGACAGATCTGGGGCGGCGTGCGACACGGCGTGTGGCTCGGCGGCCGCACCGGCGACGTTCTGAGTCAGGGCAACCGGTTCGGCACCCACAGCATCGAGGCCGGCTCGTGGATCGTGGGGCGCGGCGTCGAGCTGTCCGCGACGCTCTCCACCACCTGGACGCGCACGGCTACGTGGCACTTCGACCCGATCGGGCAGCAGAGCGTCATCACCGTGCCGGTGCGCTACGCCGATGCAGCGGTGCGGGCTCGCCTCGAGCGCCCGCGCTTCGAGCTCGAGGTGAGCGGCACCGCGCGTCGCGGTATCCTGAACGCGGAGGCGTTCGACTTCGCCGCGCACGGCGCCGCGACGTGGCACTTCAACCGGCGGCTCGCGCTCACGATCGCGGCGGGCGATCACCTCCGCGATCCCACGCGCGGCGTGCCCGCGACCGGCTTCGCGATGGTGGCGCTACGCATCACCGCGCTCGGTGAGCGGGGCAAGGCGCTCGCCGCCGGCAAGGGCGCCGGCGCCGCCGTCACCGTGTCGGCCGAGGCCGGCGGCGCGCTTCGCGTCCACGTCTACGGCGACGCCAAGGTGGTGGAGGTGATGGGCGCGTTCAGCGGCTGGCAGCCGCTCCGCCTCGAGCGCGACGGCGACGTCTGGCTCCTGCCTCGCCGCCTCCAGAGCGGTCTGCACCGCATCCTCGTCCGCGTTGATGGCGGCGAGTGGCGCACGCCGGACAACCTCCCCCGCGCCGAGGACGAGTTCGGGACGATGGTGGGGCTGCTGGTGGTGCCGTGAGACGCGCGACGCCTCTCAGGTCCGCCCTCCGAGCAGCGGCGCCAGCACGATGCCGGTGAAGTCCTGCACGAAATGCAGCACGACCGGCGCGACGATGCTCCCACGCCACAGGTAGATCACCGCCAGCAGGACGCCGATGGCGCCGACCGCGACCGTGCCGCCCACGCCCTGGTAGCCGTGACCCAGTCCGAAGATCACGGACGACAACACCACCGCCACCGGCACGCTGCCGGTCAGCGAGCGCAGCCGCAGCAGGAGGTAGCCGCGGAAGATGGTCTCCTCCGCGACGGCGATGACGGCGACCAGCACGACGCCCATGGCGAACTCCGCTCCGCCCGCCGGGAGCGTGAAGGGCGCGGCCGGCGCCCTCCTGCCCAGCAGCCCCAGGGCGTTCAGGACCACGGCCAGCACGCCCTGGAACACGATGAACGGGATCACCAGCGCGACACCGACCACGGCCTCTCCCGGCAGATCGCTCCGTCGCCACCCGATCCGGCCATACGGCTCGCCGTTCCGCCACACGAAGTAGAGGACCAGCGCGAGCAACGCGGCATCGCTCAGGATCGAGGCCAGCGCGAAGACTGCGAAGCCCGGCTGCGACTGCGGCGAAGTCAGCCGGCTCAGCAGCAGCGAGGGCAGCAGCAGGAGCAGGAAGGCGCCGAGCTCGCGTACCTGCACGGCGCTCGAGGGAGCGGCGCCGTCGTCGTCGCCACGGACCCGATCATCGATCACGGTGCCGCCGATCCAGCGCTGCAGTTCACTCCCGCCCGGGGCGCACCGGCGATCCACGGATGGATCGGCGCACGGCTGGCCCCCGCGTCCGGCCGAACGCCCTCCGCAGCATAGCGCGTTCCACCGGGCGGCTCACCGGCCTTGACCACCGACGCTCCCGGACCGAATCGTCCGCCGGTCCCGGCGGCCTCGGCGTTGAGGGATCGTTGCCGGGCTTCGTGACCCGAGATCGAGGCGGTGGGCGACATGCGATTCGGAGCGTTCCTCTCCCGCACGAGCCTCCTGGCTGCGCTGACCGTTGGTCCCGTCCTGACGCCGGTCCTCCCCCTCGCCGCCGTTGCGCAGCAGGCAAGCCCGGCGCGGCCGGTCTTCCGGGATGGACAGGCGCAGGTCGTGCCCGCGTTCCAGGACCCCGCGTCGTGGATCCGCGAGGAGCTGTGGGTCGAGACGGAGTTCGACTCCGACGGCGACGGCCGGCGGGACCGCGTGCACGTCTCCGTCGTGCGGCCGCGTCAGACGGAGACCGAGGGGCTCAAGGTCCCGGTCATCTACGAATCGAGCCCGTACTACTCGGGCACGTCGGCAGGCGCGCAGTACCTGTGGGACGTGCGGCAGGAACTGGGCGAGCCGCCGCCGCCGCGGAAGAACCAGCCGCCGGTCCAGCGTCGAGTGCGGCCGTACATCTCGGACTCGCACGTGGCGGACTGGGTCCCGCGTGGGTTCGCGGTGGTGCATTCGGAGGCGCCCGGAACGGGACTGTCCCAGGGCTGCCCGACGGTGGGCGGCGAGGTGGAGGCACTGGCCCCCAAGGCGGTGATCGACTGGCTGAACGGACGGGCGCGCGGCTTCACCACGCCCGACGGCGATGAGGAGGTCTTCGCCCACTGGTCCACGGGCAAGGTCGGGATGATCGGCACGTCGTACAACGGCACGCTGGCGGTCGCCGCGGCGTCCACGGGCGTGGAGGGGCTGGAAGCGATCATCCCCATCGCGCCCAACACCTCGTACTACCTCTACTACCGGCAGAACGGCCTCATCGTGCACCCCGGAGGGTGGCTGGGCGAGGACATTGATTTCCTGTACGACTTCATCAACAGCGGCGACCCCGAGCGGCGCGCGTACTGCAACGCGACGATCCGCGATGGCGAGTTCGCCGCCGGGATGGACCGGGTGACGGGAGACTTCAACGACTTCTGGGCGAGCCGTCACCTGCTCGGGCAGCTCGACCGCGTGCGGGCGGCGACGCTCATGGCCCACGCCTTCAACGACTGGAACGTGAAGCCCGAGCACAGCGTGCGCGCGGCCGAGATCCTGAAGGCCCGCGGCGTGCCGGTCCAGTACTACTTCCACCAGGGCGGCCACGGCGGCGCGCCGCCGTTCGAGCTCATGAACCGCTGGTTCACGCGCTACCTGTACGGGGTCGAGAACGGGGTGGAGAACGACCCGCGCGCATGGATCGTCCGTGAGGGCGATGATCGCCTGGATCCGACGCCGTACCCGGACTACCCGCATCCCGATGCCGCGCCGGTCACGCTCCGCTTGACGCCGGGCGGCAAAGGGCAGGGCGGCCTGAACGGCATTGGAGGGCTGGTGGTGGGCGGCGGGCCCGAGATGGCGCCGGAAGGGAGAGCCGCAGGCGCCGGGCAGCGCACGGAGACGCTGGTCGACGACGTCTCTTACGACGGCCCAGCCCTCGCCAAAGCCGAGTGGTCGAATCACCGGCTGCTGTACGCGACGCCGCCGCTCACCGAGCCGGTGCACATCTCCGGCACGCCGCGCATCACGATCCGGCTCGCCTCGAGCAAGCCCGCGGCGAACCTGTCCGTCTGGCTGGTCGCGCTGCCGTGGACCGACAGCCCCCGCCTCACCGATGACCTCATCACCCGCGGCTGGGCCGACCCGCAGAACCACAGGTCCATCCGCGAGAGCGAGCCCCTGGGCCCCGGGCGCTTCTACGAGCTGACGTTCGACCTCCAGCCCGATGACCAGGTGATCCCCGTGGGCGAGCGGATCGCGCTGATGATCTTCTCGAGCGACCGCGACTTCACGCTCTGGCCGTCACCCGGGACGGAGCTGACGATCGACCTGGACGGCACGTGGCTGGAGCTGCCGGTGGTGGGCGGGGAAGAGGCGTGGCGAAGGGCGGTGGGGCGCGGAGGGGAGCGGCGCTAGCGCGCAGAGGGAGCCGCGCGCCCAGGACACAGGTGGGCTCCTCCCCTCCAGGCGCGCGGGTCGACGCGGACGCAGTGCAGTTGCGGATCTCGACCTGCCCCGTGCTGCGGACGATTTCGGCACGGCGGCGGAGCTGGTGGTGCTGCAATGACCGTTGGTCGGGAGCGCGGCCGCGCACCCGGTGCGTGACCCGGTCCTTGCCGGGCGGCCGGGCGGCTTGTAGGGATTCGCCGTCCGGCCGCGTCTTGCTTGGCGGAACGCCAGTCCACGAGGGCGTGCGGGCCCCCGCGCGACGCCGGCGGTCGTCGGCCGGCGGGTGGGGGCGTGCGCGCCCGTGTACACGAGGGAGCAGAGTGTCGATGGAGTCCGAGGGAGTGGCCGTCGCCAAGGCGGAGGAGGTCGTCCGGATCGTCCAGGACCTCCGGGCGGAGGTGGCCAAGCGCATCGTCGGGCAATCCGATGTCGTCGAGGACGTGCTGACGACGATCCTCGCGGGTGGCCACGCGCTGCTGATCGGCCCGCCCGGCCTGGCGAAGACGTTGCTCGTTCGTTCGCTGGCGCAGGCGATGGACCTCTCCTTCCGGCGCATCCAGTTCACGCCCGACCTCGTGCCCAGCGACATCATCGGGACCGAGCTGCTGGAGGAGGACCACGCGACCGGCCGCAGGACGTTCCGGTTCGTGCGCGGCCCCATCTTCGCCAACATCGTCCTGGCCGACGAGGTCAACCGGGCGCCGCCCCGCACCCAGGCGGCGCTGCTCGAGGCGATGCAGGAGCACACGGTGACGGCGGCGGGCCAGACGATGCCGCTCCCCGAGCCGTTCTTCGTCCTGGCGACGCAGAACCCGATCGAGCAGGAAGGGACGTATCCGCTCCCGGAAGCCCAGCTCGACCGGTTCCTCTTCGCGATCAACGTCGGCTACCCGTCGCTGGACGACGAGGTCACGATCCTTCGCACGACCACGGGGCGGCCGGGCGAGGAGGTCCGGCCCATCGTCGGCGCGGAAGACCTGATCGCGCTCCAGGGCATGGTGCGCGATGTGGTGGTCGCGGAGCCCGTGCTGCGCTACGTCGCCGAGCTGGTGCGCGCCACGCGCCCCGGCGAGCCGAACCTGCCGGAGCGCGTCCGGAAGTACGTGCGCTGGGGCGCCGGGCCCCGCGCCGGCCAGGCCCTGGTGCTCGGGGCCAAGGCCCGGGCGCTGCTGGACGGGCGAGCCGCCGTGGCGCCGGCCGATGTGCAGCGCGTTGCGGCGCCCGTCCTGCGCCATCGCATCCTGGTGAATTTCGCGGCCGAGGCCGAGGGCGTGACCGCCGAGGACCTCATCGGCGACATCCTCGCCCACGTTCCACCGCCGAAGAGCGGGATCCGGATCTGACCGTGCAGTCACTCAGCGACGGCACCTTGCTGGATGCGATCCGCGGGCTGCACTGGCCCGCCCGCCGCGCCACGCGTGGCGCCGCCCACGGCAGCCACCGGTCCCACAGGATCGGCTCGTCGCCCGAGTTCATGCAGTACCGCGAGTATCGGCCGGGCGATGACGCGTCCAAGATCGACTGGAAGCTGTACGGGCGCACGGAGCGGGTGAATGTTCGCCAGACCCGGGACGACTCGGAGCTGCGCACCACCATCCTGGTGGACGCCAGCGCGTCCATGGCCTACCCGCTTCCCGGCCTGGACAAGTGGACGATGGCCTCGGCCATCGCCATCGGCCTCGCCGCCGTGGCCATCGGCGACCGCGACCCCGTGGGACTCGCCGTCGTCGGCGGCACGGGCGTCGAGGTCCTCCCGCCGCGCTCCGCCACGAACACCGTGGCCAACATCCAGCGCGTCCTCGGGGGTGTCGTCCCCAGCGGGTCGCGGCCGCTCGCCCCCGTGCTCGCCATGCTGCGCACGAGCCGGCGGGTGGCGATCATCAGCGACTTCCTCGGCGATGCCGACGCGCTGCTCGAGCGGGCCGCCGAACTGGTAGCGGCCGGCCGCGAGGTCTTCGCCGTCCACATCGTCGCTCGCGAGGAGCTCGAGCCGCGAACGCTCGGGAGCCTCGTCGTCGATCCCGAAGAGGAGGCGATCCGCCGGCCCCTGGATGAGGACGGGCTCGAGGAGTACCGCAGCGCGTTCGCCCGGTGGCGGGAGGAGCTCGCTTCGAGTTGGCGGGCGAAGGGCATCGTCTACCACCTCGCCATCACCGACGAGCCGGCCGATCAGGTCATCCGGCGCATCGTCACGCCGGCCGCAACCGCTGCAGTCACTGGCGAACCGTCGTGACCGTCCTGGCTCCTGTTTACCTGCTCGCCGCGGGCCTGGTCGCTGCCGCGGTCGTCGCGATCCACTTCATCGTCACCGCCGAGCCGCGGACGGTGCCGCTGCCGACGGCGCGCTTCGCGCCCCTCCGGCCGGTACGGACCCAGGCCCGGTGGCTGAGGTTGCAGGACCTGCTGCTCATGGCGCTCCGCGTGCTCGCCATCCTCGCCGTCGGCGCCGGGCTCGCGCAGCCCGTGCTGGACCCGCCGCGCCGCGACCTCACGCGCATTCTGTTGGTCGACCGCTCGCGCGCGGTGGCCGATCCGGCAGAGGTGGCGGACAGCGCCCGGGCCCTCTACCGTGAGGGCGACGCCGTGGTGCTGTTCGACTCCACGGCCAGGCGCGTGCAGGCCGGCGCGCTGGACTCGCTCGCTGCGCTCACCCGCTCACCCGCCCGGGGACGGCTCTCCGCCGCGCTGATCGTGGCCTTGCGCACGGCCTCGGAGATGCGCGAGCGCGCCGACTCCTTCGAGCTGGCGATCATCTCACCCTTCGCCGCGGAGGAAGTCGACCGCGCCACCGACTCGATCCGGGCGCTGTGGCCGGGGGGCGTGCGGCTCGTGCGCGTCGCCGCACGCGCCGACTCCGCCGCGCCCGCGGTGGTGGCGTTCGACGGCGAGCCGGACGACCCGCTGCGCTTCGCCCTCGTGAACCCCCGATCCGCGGCGGACACGGCGTCGAGCAACGTGCTGGTCGTGCGCGGCACGCCCGACGGCGTGGACTCCGCGTGGGCGGCGAACGGCGACCGGGCGCTGGTCCACTGGCCCGCGACGCACACCCGCGCGGACGGTGCGCCCGCGCCCGCCGTGCCGCCGCCATGGACCGCCCGCGCCGCGCCCGATTCCGTCGGCGGCCTGGCCGCCGGCGACGCGGTGGTCGTCGCGCCGTTCGAGCGGTGGGCGGCGTACGAAGAGGCGGGCGGCAACGCCGCCGGGCGCGTCGTCGCCCGCTGGGTGGACGGCGAGCCCGCGGCGATCGAGGTGCCACACGGGGCCGGCTGCATCCGGACCGTGATGGTGGGGGTCCCCGCGCGCGGCGACCTGGTGCTCCAACCCCGCTTCGCGCGGCTCGCCGCCGTGCTCACCGCGCGTTGCGGCGGGCCGGTGCAGCCGGGCACGCTGGACAGCGCCCGGCTCGCCTCCCTGGCAGGTGAGCCCGCCACCGCGCACGCGGCCGGCAGCGCACTGCCGCAGCCGGAGGTCAGCCGCTCCGCGGTCGCACCCTGGCTCTTCGCGGCCGCGCTCGCATTCGCGCTCGCGGCGCTGGTGCTCCAGTGGCGCGTGGCCCGCCTGGCGCGCCCGTCCGGCGCGGGGAGGGACGCGTGAACGCGCTCGCTCGCGTCCGCCGCGCGCGTAGGGTGCTGCTGTGCGCTGTCGCCGCCTCGGCGATCCTCGGCGCGGCCGCCGCCGGCGTGGGGGTCCTCGTCCTCGCCTCGGCGGCCGACCTGCTGGTCCCGCTGCCTCTGGAGGCCCGACGGCTCGCGCTTCCCGCGGCGGTCGCGGCCGCCGTCGCGTCCCTGCTGGTCGCCGGCTGGCGAGGACGCCACGCGCGGTCGCTCGGCCGCGTGGCGCTCTACCTCGAGGAGCGGCTCCCGCAGCTCCGCTTCGCGCTGGCGACGGCCGTCGAGCCAGCCGTCCCGCCCACCGACGCGGCGCGGGAGGCCCTGGAGCGTGCGGTCGCCGGCGTGGACGCGCGGGGCGCGCTCCTGCGACCCGTCGCCCGCGCGATCGCCGTGCGCGGCGCCGCCCTGGCCGCGGCCCTCCTCGCCCTCGCCGCCGTGCCCGCCGGCACCCTCGCGCGCATCCTGGACCCGCGCCCTGAGAACGTGCCGCTGCCCCCGGAGCCCGCAGCCGCCGTCGAGCCGGCGCCGAACCGCCTCGCCCCGATCAGCGTGCGCGTCGAGCCCCCGCGCTACGCAGGAAGGGAGCCGTTCGTGCTGGAGGACCCGGCCACCGTCGCGGCCCTCCCCGGCAGCCGGGTCGAAGTGCGGGGCCGGGGCGCCTCTCGCGGGGCGGCGGACAGCCTGGGCGCGATGCTCGCGCCCGCCAGCGGCGGGCGCCGGCCGCGGGACCTGATGGTGCGAGTGGACGGCGACACATGGAGCGCCGCCGTCGCCATGCCGGCCGACCCCGCCATCCTCCGGCTGAGGGACCGCGCCCACGACCGGCTCGTGGTGCTCGAGCCGGTCCGGGACGAGCCGCCCATCGTTTCGCTGCTCTCGCCCGTCCGCGACAGCACCTTCGCAGAGCCGAAGGGGAAGCTCGACATCGACGTGCGGATCCAGGACGACCTGGGGCTCGCGCGCGCGGAGATCGAGCTGCTGTACACCTCCGGCGGGGGCGAGCGGTTCGAGACGAAGCGAATCATCGTGCGCCGCGCCTCGTTCGACGGCACCCGCACGGCGCGGCTCCAGGCGGCCATCGTGCTCGACACCATGGGCCTGCACCCGGGCGACGTGCTGCACATCCGCGCCATTGCCTGGGACCGGAACGACGTCACCGGGCCGGGCCAGGGCGAGTCGGAGACGCGCACGATCCGTATCCGCGATCCGCGCGACCTGAGCGACGTGCGCATCACCGCGGCGGCCGCGGCCGCCGTCGACACCTCGATCATCAGCCAGCGGATGCTGATCGTGCGGGCCGAGACGCTGCTGGTGCAGAAGCCGCAGCTCGAGGCCGAGGAGTACTCCCGGCGGTCGGTGCGCCTGAGCGCTCAGCAGGGCGCGCTCCGGCAGCGTGTGCTCTCCATCATCAACGAGCTGGAAAACGTCGAGGGGGTCGGCTTCGTGGGGCACACGCCGAGCTCGCTCGTGCTCCGGGAGGCCGCCGAGGAGATGCGCGCGGCGGAGTGGGAGTTGAGCGTTGTGCAAGTGCCTGTCGCCCTCGTCCACATGAGGAAGGCGCTCGCCCTGCTCGAGAAGATCCGCGACGCCAACCGCTACTGGCTCCGGGGCCTGCTGACGACGACGCCGGTCGAGATCGAGCGAGTCCGACTGACGGGGAGGGATCGGGCGAACGTGGGGCCGCGCGACCCGCGGGAGCGGCCGGAGGATCCGCGCAGGGAACTGCTCCAGCGGCTCAACCGGGCCATCGCGCTCCTGGAGAGCGATCCCCGCGCGGCCGGCGACTCGCTCCAGCTCGTCTTCGCCGCCTCACTGACGGAGGCACGCGATATCTCCGAGACCCTGGGCCAGGCGATCGAGGCCATGCAGCGCGGGGAGGACGTGAGGGCCGCGCTGATCGCGGCGCGTCGGCGGCTCGAACGAAAGGTCGGGCACGAGGGGACCCTTTCGAGCTGGTTCGGCATGCCATGAGCAAACCGTTCACCTTCGCGACGGGGATCTACGCCTCTGGCGATTGGGAGAGCGCATCGCTCGTCCCGCAGAACGTCATCGACGTGCTGGCCAAGTACACCTCGCTCGAGCTGAACCCGGAGGGGGTCAACGTCCGCATCGACTCGCCGGAGCTGTTCGAGTACCCGTTCCTGTTCATCACGGGGCACCTGCCCGTGTTCTTCACGCCGCGAGAGCGGGCCAACCTGAAGGAGTACGTGCGGCGAGGCGGGTTCCTGTTCGTAGATGATCACAACCACGACATCGACGGCGTCTTCCACAAGACGATGACGGCGGAGCTGGAGAGGATGTTCGGGAAGCTCAAGAAGATCCCGAACGATCACCGGCTCTACCGAGCGTTCTTCGAGTTCCCGGACGGCCCGCCGACGACGAGCCACGAGCTGAACGGGTGGGGGGACAACCTGGTGCACGATTACCTGATGGGGATCATGGACGGCGACCGGATCGACGTCCTGTACAGCAACAAGGACTACAGCTCCGAGTGGCACGTGAAGTTGACGGAGAACCGGGACCGCAGGGAGGTGGACGACCCCGCCAAGATCGCGGTCAACATCGTGGTCTATGCCCTCACCCGCTGACGGCGCCGGGGGAGTGCGGGTGCGGGTCTGGCTGGAGCGCGGCGCGCACCTGCTCGGGATCGCGATCATCGCGTGGTTCCTGGTGGACTCGCTCCGCGCGCGACCGGGGACGGGCCTGCAGGTGGTCGAGGTGGAGGGGCTGGTGGCGGAGCTGAGGCGGTGGAGCACGGTGGCCGCGCCCGAGGAGGTCCACGTCACGGTGGACCGCGCCGTCTCGCCGGTGCAGCGGGAATGGCTGGCCGCGCTGGCGGCCGCAGGCACCCGGGTGGGGTGGGACGGCGACTCCGTCCTCCCCCTGGCGGTCGCGCTGGATCCCATCCCCGACCCGGATGGCGGCACCCGCATCCGGGTCGCGGCTCCGCCGGGGAGAACGCTGGTGCTTGAGGACGACGCAGGCGCGATCGACTCCGTGGTCAGCGGGGGCACGGGCGCCCGCTTCAGCACCCGCTCCCCACTCCGGGGGGTGCGCGTGCGATCGGGCGGCTTCGTGGCGGAGAGCGCGCTGCGCGACTCCATCTCCTTCCGCCGCCTCCTGGTCATCGGCAAGGTGGGGTGGGAGAGCGGGATGGTGACGGGCGCGCTGGAGGAGAGGGGGTGGCAGGTGGACGCGCGGCTCGCCCTCTCGCCCCATGGCGACGTGGTGCAGGGCGCGCCGCCGGAGGAACTCGACCCCGCGCGCTACTCGGCCGTCGTCGTGCTCGACAGCGCGGCCCTCGTGGGCCCGGCGCGGCTCGTCCGCTACGTCCGCGACGGCGGCGGGCTCGTCATCACCACGCGGGCCGCTTCGGCCGCGGGGCTCGCGCGGCTCCGCGTGGGGCGGCCCGGCCGCGTCGTGCCGCCGGTGGAGCCGTTCGACACGAGCGCCGATCCGCGCAGGTCGCTCGGCCTCACCGCCATCGTGCCGGCCGAGGACGCGGTGCCCCTGGAGCTGCGGGACGACCTCGTCGCCGTCGCGGCGCGCCGCGTGGATCGCGGCCGCGTCGTCCTCGTGGGCTACGACGACACCTGGCGCTGGAGGATGGCCGGCGGAGCGAACGGCGTCGAGGAGCACCGCGCCTGGTGGGCAGGGCTCGTGGCCAGCGTGGCGCGCGTGGAGCACACGCCGCTCCCCGCCGTTGCGGACGAGGCGCCGCTCGCGGCCATTGTCCAGCTCCTCGGGCCCCCGTCGGCCCGACCTGCCGATATAGCCACAGCGGGCGCGTTCCCCCGTGGCTGGGCGTTCGCGGCCCTCGCCGCCGCTCTGCTCCTCCAGTGGCTCTCGCGCCGCCTGCGCGGCGCGCCGTAGCCCCGCTTCACCCGATCGTGACCGATCGGCCCGAGGCCGGGCGATGTAGGGGGATCACGATCCGTCGCGTCCACTCTCGACAGACCCTACGGGGATGACGGACGAGCGCGGTGGACTGCCGCCCCTCGTCAGAACACGACGCCGCGCACTCTGCGCGCACCGGGCAGCTTCGAAGAGACGAAAGGTCATGCACCGACTGCTACGCCAATCGCTGATCCTCGCGGCCCTGCTCGCGGCGCCTGCCCCGGCCGGCGCCCAGGCCGTCGAGCAGGCCCAGGCCGATGTCGAGATCGCGCCGCTGCCGATCGACCCCGAGGTCACCATCGGGCAGCTCCCCAACGGCCTCACGTACTACATCCGGAAGAACGGCGAGCCCGAACGCCGTGTCGAGCTCCGCCTGGTCGTCAAGGCCGGCTCCCTCCAGGAGGACGACGACCAGCGCGGCCTCGCCCATTTCCTCGAGCACATGGCGTTCAACGGGACGAAGAACTTCGAGAAGCAGGAGTTGATCCGGTACCTCGAGTCGATCGGGATGCGGTTCGGCGCCGACCTGAACGCCTCCACCAGCTATGACCACACGGTCTACCAGCTCACCGTCCCGACCGATGCCGAGGGCGCGCTGGAGACGGCGTTCAGGATCCTCGACGACTGGGCGCGGGGCATCACCCTCGACCCCGAGGAGATCGAAGCGGAGCGCGGCGTCGTCCTCTCCGAGTGGCGCGCGCGCTTGGGCGTCGGCACGCGGGTGCGGGTCCGCACGGACAGCGTGCTGCTCGGCGTGTCCCGCTACCTGGATCGACACCCGATCGGCCTGCCGGAACGCATCCAGACCGCGACGCGCGACCAGATCGCCCGCTATTACAGGGATTGGTACCGTCCCGACCTGATGGCGGTGGTCGTGGTCGGCGACATCGACAAGGCCCAGGTCGAGAGCCTCATCCGCAAGCACTTCGGCAACCTCCAGGCGCCGCGCAGGAAGAGGCAGCGGGAGGAGTACACGATCCCCACCCACGAGGAGGTGCGGGTCGCCATCGTCACCGACCCGGAGCTCACCGGCTCGACGGTCGAGCTGATCCAGAAGTTCAGGCCGGCCCCGATCAACAGCGTTGAGCGGATCCGGGACGGCATCGTCCAGACCATCTACGCCGGGATCCTCAACGATCGGCTGCGTGAGATCGCGACGCGGTCGAACGCGCCGTTCCTCGGCGCGAGCACCGACTTCGACAGCTACGTGGGCGGGATGAGCGTCCAGCGCGTCGTCAGGGTCATGACGCGGGACGACGCGCTGATCGAAGGGTTCCGCGCCGCCCTGATCGAGGTCGAACGGATCGCGCAGCACGGGGTCACCGCCGAAGAGCTGGACAGGCGGAAGAAGCTGCTGGAGAGCCAGTACCGGCAGGCGCTCATCACACGCTCGAAGATCCCGTCGGCGAGCTACGCCGCCGATTACGTCACGCATTTCGTGACGGGATGGACGCCCGCGTCGGTGGAGGCGATGGTCTCTCTCTCCCGTGCGCTCCTGAAGGGAATCACCGAGGAGGATGTGGCCGAGCTGGCGCGCCGGTGGAAGAGCCGGGAGAACCTCGTCGTCGTGGCGTTGGTGCCCGAGAAGGAGGGCGTCCAGCCGCCGACCGCGGAGGCGCTCCTCGGGGTGCTGGACGATGTGAGCGGCAGTCTGCTGGCCGCGGAGATGGGTGATACGATCGCCACCGGCTCCATCGAGTTGATGGCCGCGCTCCCGACGCCGGGGGCCGTGATCGAGGAGCGTTTCATCCGCGAGGTGGGGATCACCGAGTGGAAGTTCGCCAACGGCGCGCGCGTCCTGCTCAAGCCCACGGACTTCACGCCGGATCAGGTCCTCGTCACGGGCTACGGCTGGGGCGGGACCTCGGTCTTGGACGACGAGCGCCTGCGCGATGCCGTGCTCGCGCGCAGCATGCCTGCGGTCTCGGGGCTGGGCTCGTTGAGATCGAACGACCTGCGGAAGGCGGTGGTCGGCAAGCTCCTGAGCATCGGGGTGGACATCGGGGCCTACACGCAGTCCGTATCGGGGCGGTCCACGGTCCGCGACCTCGAGACCTTCCTCCAGCTCCTGCACCTGCACTTCGTGGCACCCCGCATCGACGAGGACGCGATCCAGGCGTGGAAGAAGCGCCAGGTGGCGGCCATCGAGGGACGCGCGGCCAGCCCGGAGGCCCACTTCGCGGACACGCTCCGGGCCGTCATGTCCCAGAACCATCCGCGCACCCGTCCGCTGACCGCGGCGGACGTCGAGGCGCTGGATCCGCACCGTGCGCTGGAGGTCTACCGAGAGCGGTTCGCGGATCCCGGCGGGTTCACCTTCGTCTTCGTCGGGTCGTTCGAGCCCGACTCGATCCGGCCCCTCGTCGAGCGCTACATCGGCGGGCTGCCGGCCGGGCAGGGCAGCCGCGGGTGGCGCGACAACGGCGTGCGGCCCCCGTCGGGCGTGATCGAGAAGGTGTTCCGTTTCGGTCGTGAGCCGCGCGCTCGCATCGCCATCGTCTTCCACGGCCCGTACGCGCACTCGGATGACGACCAGATCGCGCTCGGGGCCCTGGCCCGGTTGCTGAGCACGCGGCTGCGTGACCGCCTCCGCGAGGCCCTGGGCGGGACCTACACTGTCGACGTCCGGTCCGAGCTCCATTCCGTACCGGAGCGGATTTACGCGGTCCAGATCACGTTCGACGCCGCGCCCGACCGCGTGGAGGAGATGCAGCGCGCGGTGTTCGAAGAGATCGAGCGACTGAGGAACGGTGGACCGACCGAGGAGGAGATCGCCCAGCTCCGCGAAGAGGTCTCGCGCGAGCTCGAGTTGGCGCTGAAGAGCAACTCGTTTTGGCTCCGATTGATCACGACTCACGATCAGATGGAGCGGCCGCTGGCCGAGCTGGCCAACTACAGGGAGCACACAGCTGGCCGCGTGACGGCAAAGCTGGTCCACGAGATGAGCCGGCGGTACCTCGATTCGCGCCGGTATGTCCGCGTCACCCAGCTCCCGGCCGAGTGAGGGCAGGCCGTGCCGATCGATGACGCCATGTAGGGTTGCGACCGGCCGGCACGTCTATGACTCCGATGGCGCCGCTGCCGCCGCGGCGGAGGGGCGCGTCTCCGTCGCTGCGAGTGAGCACGTGACTGCCGGCCGGCCCGACAGCGGGGAGTCCAGTGACGTGGACCGAGAGCTCGCTTCCCGGGTCTGTGCGGGAGACGTCGGGGCGTTCGAAGCCCTCTACCGACGGTACGCCGGGGAGATGGTCCGCTTCGCATACTCCCAGCTCGGCTCACGGGAGGCGGCGGAAGACGTGGTCCAGGAGCTCTTCCTGGGCCTCTGGCGGCATCGCCACCGGTGGATCCTCAGCGACTCGGTCCGGGCCTACCTCTTCGGCGCTCTCCGCAATCGTATCGTGAGTCATCGCCGGGCGCTCGCGGTGCGCGAACGGCGGCAGCATGTGGGCCCGAGGGCCGCTGCTTCGCTCCCGTCTTCGTCGAGCGCCGATCATCGCATTCGCGAGGCCGAGTTGCTCGATGCCATCGAAAAGGCGGTCGAGGGGCTCTCACCACGCTGTCGAGAGACGTTTCGGCTGGTGAAGCAAGAGCATCTTTCGTACGCCCAGGCGGCCGAGGTCCTGGGTGTGTCCGTCAAGGCGGTGGAGATGAACATGGTTCGTGCCCTCGCGGCGCTCCGGAAGCAGCTCGCCGAGTGGTACGACTGAGTCGCCCCTGGCGGTCGGTTCGGGCTCGTCCGCCCGGGGATCGGCATGCCGGGACCGAAGGGGTCGCGGGCTCGAGGGCGGCGGTCACGACCGGGTGCATCTCTCCAGGTGGCCCGGCCACCTGGTGGATCCGGTGGAGGCGGCGGTGCTGTACGGGGACCTCGGAGGCCGCGAGCCCGGCGCGACGCGTGAGGCGGTGCAGCGCTGGTGCGCCGACGCGTGTAGGGGAAGGGCGAGGTGCCTCGTCATCTGCGATGATGGCCACCGGTCCGGGTGCCGGGGGAGCACTCCCGGGCTCGGCCGCGCCCTGAACGAACCATGCACGCAGGGTCATGTCACACAGTCGCCGTGAATTCCTGAAGGCCGCGTCGGCGGCGGCGGTCTCGCTGGCGTGGCCGGGTGGACTGCTGGCGGGGACGCCGCGGGGCGTGCTCCCGGGCTTCGACGTCTACCCCCATGCAGGCGAGTCGGACTTGAGGGAGCTCGCGGCCCGCGCGCTGGAGGCGGCCCGGACGGCCGGAGCGACCTACGCCGACGTGCGCTTCACGCTCACCCGGGTGGAGGACATCCGCTTCTACGGCCCCATGAGCTACGGAATCTTGCGGGACCACGAATTCGCCGGGGTGGGCGTCCGCTGCCTGGTGGACGGGGCGTGGGGGTTCGCCTCCAGCACCCTCTGGTCGGCAGACGAGATGGCTCGCCTGGCGCGGGAGGCCGCGGCACAGGCGCGCATGAACGCCCGGGGCCGCCGCCGCAAGATCGAGCTGGATCCGCCGCCCGCGCCGGCCAAGGGCGAGTGGCGAACGCCCATCGCACGCGACCCGTTCAATGTGCCGCTGCGCGAGAAGATCGACGTGGCGGGCGCGTTCATCGAGCACGCGCGCCGCTACAACATCGGCGCCCGGAACGCGACCGTCAGCGCCACAATGACCACCATCTGGGAACGGAAGGAGACGACCTTCGCCTCCACGGACGGCGCGTTCTTCTCCCAGACCACCTACTCGGCGCGGCCCTCGTTCTCGGTGGGCGTGCGGACGCCCAGGGGGTACGCCGGTCGGTCCTCCGACCTCATGCAACCCAGGGCCGGCGGATTCGAAGTGGTCAGCGAGGCGCGGTTGGTGGACGAGATCCCGCGCCTGGTCGAGGACGCGTTCCTGATGGTGGGCGCGGAGCGGATCACGCCGGACCGTTATGACGTCGTCGTGGACGCGCGCCTCATGGCGCAACTGGTCGCCCTGACGATCGGCACGGCGGCCGAGCTGGACCGGGTGCTCGGTTACGAGGCGAACAGCGTGGGGACGAGCTACCTCGCGCCGCCTGCGGAGATGCTGGGCACGTTCCAGCTCGGGCCGGAGCTGCTGAACGTGCGGGCGAACCGGTCGCGACCGGAGGGGTTGGCCACGGTCCGCTGGGACGACGAGGGCGTCGAGCCGGAGGAGTACGACGTCATCCGGCGCGGCGTGCTGGTGGATTACCACACCACGCGGGAACTGGCGGGCGAGCTGGCGGCGTGGCACGGCACGCAGGGCCGGCCGGCGCGGTCGCACGGCTGCGCGGCCAGCGAGAGCGCCCTCGGCGTGACGATGGTCCAGCCACCCAACCTGGAGATGGTGCCGGGCCCCGATCCCGTGACGCTCGATGACCTGGCATCGGGCCTCAAGAAGGGACTGGTGATCTGCGCCGGGCGGGTGACGGTGGACCGGCAACAGCTCAACGGCGAGATCAACCCCGAGATGATCTACGAGGTGAGGGACGGGAAGCGGACGAGGTTCCTGCACAGCGCCGAGGCGCTGTTCCGCGCGCCGGAGCTGTGGAAGAGCCTGAAGGCGATCGGGGGCGGCGGCACCCAGCTCTGGACGGGCGTGGAGGTGCGCAAGGGGCAGCCGAGCCAGGTGTTGCGGTTCGGTGTGGCGGCGGTCCCCGGCCTCTTCGAGCGGATGGCCGTCACCGACAGGATGAGGAAGGCGTGAGTCTCATGATGCGTCAGCGATTCGGCGGCGAGGGCGCCATCCAGGGCGAGCGCTTCCTGTCCCGGGAGGCATGCGAACGGCTGCTGGAGCGTGTCGTCCGCCTCGCCCCGGCGGGCTGGGAGATCTCCCTCCACATCCAGAGCCGGTGGTCGGGCAACGTGCGTTGGGCCCGCAACGAGATCACGACCGCAGGCGAAACGACGGAGCCTCGGGTCAGGATCTCGGCGACGCACCGGCTCCGGGGAGCATCGTTCGAGATCAACCGGCTGGATGATGCGTCGATCGCGCGCGCGATCGAGCACATCAAGGCGCGGATGGAGCTCCAGTCGCCGCTCGATGAGCCCTGGCCCCGCATGCGCTCCGGGGAGGTGTACGAGGAAACGGATCTGTGGAGCGACGCGACGTACGCGCTGGATGCGGCGCAACGCGCCGCGCTCCAGCAGGAGCTCGTCGCGCCCGCCGTTGCCGAGGGGCTGCTTTCCGCGGGCTACATCGAGGTGTCGGCGATCGGGAACGGGGTGGTGAACACCGCCGGTCTGTTCGCGTACGTGCCGGAGACGCGGGCGGAGTTCAGCGTGACGGTGCGGAACGCGACGGGGACGGGCTCGGGCTGGGCGGGGGTGGCGAACAAGGACTGGCGGGAGATCGACGCGGCGCGCCTCTCGGCGATTGCGCTGGACAAGTGCAAGCGGTCGGCGGATCCGGTGGCGATCGAGCCGGGGCGCTACACGGTGATCCTGGAGCCGCAGGCGGTCTCGGATCTCATGCTGCCTCTGGTCCGCTCCCTCAACCGGATCGAGGCCGAGATGGGGATCGGGCCGTGGGCGGATCGACCGGAGCAGGCGGCCGGGGCGGACTTCATTGTGGGCGATCCCAGCGCGTTCGAGGCAAGGCCGGGCCTGGGGGACGTCGGCGGGGCCGGCAACTCGAAGATCGGGCAACTGGTGCTGGACCCGCGGATCACGATCAGCGCGGATCCCGGCGATCCGGAGGCCCCCTTCGTGCCGTTCGCGTGGGACGGCTCGCCGTATCGGCCGGTCACGTGGATCGAGAACGGCGTGCTGCGAGAACTCGCGTATCCGCGCGGGTACGCGAACCAGGTCCTCAACAAGCCGGATCCGCTGCTCAACAGCTACTCGTTCCGGATGAGCGGCGGGGACATGACCATCGAGGAGATGATCGCGCGGACGGAGCGAGGGCTGCTGGTGACCCGGCTGGCCAACGTTCGGGTGGTGGACTACAACAGCCTGCTGTGCACGGGGACGACGGCGGATGGGTTGTGGCTGATCGAGCGAGGGGAGATCACGAAGCCGGTGAAGAACTTCCGCTTCCGAGAGTCGCCGCTCTACGTCTTCAACAGTCTGGAGGCGCTGGGCAAGCCGGTGCGCGTGCTCCAGCAGATGCCGACGATCGTGCCTCCGGCCATGGTCCACGACTTCAGCATGACGAGCCTTGCCGATGCGGTGTGACGGAAAGAGGCTCCCCCGGCGAGTGGCCGCGTTGATCGCGATCGCCCTCGCGGGGCACCCGGCTCCAGCGGCGACGCAGTCGCCGGCAGGACAGCCGTTCGCCGGCTACAACCCGGGCCGCTGCGCCGTGGCAGCCCCGATGATCGACGCCATCAACCGTCACGACCGGCGGGACACGACGATGTTCACGCCCGCCCGGGACACGCTCTTCACGGCGACCGTCGAGAGCCTGCGGGAGTGCGAACGGGCGTACGGCGGCACCACGAGCGATCCGAGGGAACGGCTCAACGTGGCGCGCGTGCAGCTCTTCACTGGGCAGGACGAGGCCGCGGCCGCGACCCAGCGCGAGCACATGGCGAGCGTGGCGGACCGGCCCGCGGAGGAGCGCGCCTGGGAGCTGTACCTCATCATCAGCGACAACCTGGCGGGCAAGCCGGCGCGGCTGGAGCGGGCGCACGCGGCGCTCGCGGAGCTGGACGCGCTGGGAAGGCCGGCGGCCGGGCTGCGGGTGGTGGCGCATTACCTGATGATGCGCGCAGCGATCGAACGCTACGACGATGACGCGATGCGCCGGGAGGCCGCCGCCGCCCTCCAGGCCTGGCTCGAGCTCGACGAGGAGTCCCGGCTCTGGCGGGCGGACATCCTGGCCAACGTCTTCCTGCAGCGCGCAGCCGTCGAGGTGCTCGCCCGGGGAGGGGATGCGGCGCGTGCGGTGGTCGACAGCGCCCGCGGCATCGTGCCGGCGCGGGCCACCAGCGCCCGCATGCGGATCGAGAACGCGCGCAGGCTCTACAGCAACGTGGGGCGCAGCGCCGCCCCGCTCGAGGCACGGTTCTGGTACAACACCGGCGCGACGGGCACCCATCGTCCCGCCCCCGGGAGGGTGTCCCTCATCCTGCCCGCGCAACAGCCGTGCTTCCCGGCCTGCCTGGCAATGATCGATGCGGCGCGCCGCATCGAGGCGCGGTTCCGGGGCCAGGAGCTGGACATCACCTTCCGGACCCGGACGCACGGCTTCTACGCCGACACGGCGCCGGCCACGCCCCTGGCGGAGGCGCAGTACGACAGCGCGTACTTCCTGCACCACGTCAAGATCCCCGGCGCACTCGCGATCGCCGAGACCAAGTACGGCTTCAGGCCGGACGGGCGCCGGGTCGACGAGCCGACACCCGATGACCTGAACTATCCGGAAGCGCACGTCATCGTCGTGGACCGGAAGGGGATCATCCGCTACGCCGCCTCGGGTTGGGATCCGGTCCTCGAGGCGCGGGTGACAGAGTTGATCGAACGGCTCCTCCGCGAGGAGACGAACGGCGAAGGTCGGGCGCCCTCGGGGGCGGCGGCGCGCGCCGGCCCCGAGGGCCGGCAACCACCGCCGGACACTGGCCGCGATCACGCGCGGACGCCCACATGGCACGCCTCCGAGAGCCTCGTCCTGTGGCGAGGCTGACCACCGCCCAGCGCGCCGCGGCGCCGCGCGCTCCCGCCGCCGAAGGAGCGCGGCAGACCGCCGACGGACGATACTTTTTTCGAGGAAAGGGGAAGCCGATGGGAAAGATCGGAACGGTGCGGCGTCTGGTGACCGCGGGATGCGCGGCTGTCGTGCTCGCGGCGTGTGCGTCGAGCGGGGCCGGGGGCGACGCTGGTGGAACCGAACGGGGTCGAGCCCTCACGGTGCGGGTGACGAACGACCTGGTCCCTCCCGCGCAGATCACGGTCTGGATGTTGAGCGAGACAGGAGGCCGCCGGAAACTCGGCACGGTCCAGCCGAACCAAGAGCGCGAGTTCTCCTACGTGCCCGCTGGCCGTGGCCTGGAGCACCGGCTGAGTGCCGAAGCCATCGACGGGCGAGCGATCACCTCCGACCCGTTCACCCTGGTGGGCGTCACCGCGGTGAGCTGGGGGCCGGGGCTGAGCGCTGTGCTGCTCGAAACGGGCAGAACGGAGTCACGCTAGGTCGCGGCCGCAGCTCGCGGGACCGGGGGAGGCGCGCGCGAGGCACGGCCTGTCCGGGGCGTTCCCGTTGCCGCAGCCCGGATCCGCGCCACCAGCACACCGCCACGGGGGCGCCTGGTTCCCAGCCCGCGTTCGGCCGTCCCTGCCCGCGACACAGGTCCCGGCCCATTCCCGCGGCGTGTCTCGGGCGCGCTGCGATCTCGCGCCTCCGTCCGACGCATCTGGACCGGCGGTGGCGGGCCGGATATCTTGTAACGAATTCAACTCGACAGACCAGGCGAGGTCTGCGAACCTCGGGCCCGGAGCGCGGGACCAGCTCCAGCCGCGGCCACGGAGCCGCGGGCGGGCGTGGTGTCCGTGTCGGCGCCGCACACCGCCCACGCCGTTCGACAGCGGCGGCGCGCGGAGCCGATCGCGCGAGCCTCGCAGCGGCTTCAGGAACGGGAGAGTTGACCAGAGTCCCTCGCCCACCCTCGCCAACGGATCGAACTCCGCCCGGCGAGACACAACCGTCCGCCTGCAGCGACCGCGAGGTCGTGGCCCGCATTGGTGCGGGCGACGTGGCAGCGTTCGAAGCGCTCTACCGCGCACACGCTCCGGCCCTCCTTGCCTTCGCCCACTCCCAGGTCCGGTCGCGGGAGCTGGCCGAGGACCTGGTCCAGGACCTGTTCCTCGCCCTCTGGCGACACCGGAAGAAATGGGATCTGCGGACCTCGCTCAGGGCCTACCTCCTGGGAGCGCTCCGGAACCGCATCATCAGCTACCGCCGAAGCATGCAGGCGCGCGAGGGAGCGCTCCGGCGCGTCGAGACGGCGACGCTCGCCTCCGTTGCCGAGCCCTCCGGGGCTGACCATCGCGTGCGCGAGGCCGAGCTGGCGGAGGCGATCGAGAAGGCCATCGGAGCACTACCGCCCCGGTGCCGTGAGACCTTCCTACTGGTGCGGCAGCAGAACCTCACCTACACCGAAGCCGCCGAGGTTCTCGGCATCTCCGTGAAGGCGGTGGAGATGAACATGGTCCGCGCGCTCGCCGCGCTGCGCAAAGAGCTCGGCGCCTGGCGCACTTGAACGAACCCGCCTGCCGCATGCGCGGAGCCCCGTGCCCGCCCTTTCGCAACGGGATGTAGGGGACCGAGACCACAATGCGTCGATAAGGATCGGAGCATGGACCGCACGTCGGGGACCTGGGGGCCATGGACCCAGTGACACTCCTCCGCTACCTGGAGGGCCGGGCGTCGGCCGCAGAGCGAGAAGCGGTGGCCAAATGGCTCGAGCGCTCGGTGGCGAATCGCGAGGAGCTGGCAAGGCTCGAGGAGGCCTGGAGCCTGGCAGCGGCGTCGCCTCAGCCCGCATTCGACATCGACGGCCTCTGGGAGCGCATCCGCCGGGAGCTCGACGAGGCGCCCGTAGCAGCCGACGGCGCGAGCGCGCGGGCCGGCGCGGTCGGTCATCGGCGGCAGGGCGCGGGTACCCAGGGCTGGGCTGCAGCCGTCCGTCGGAGGCCGGTGCACATCGCGGTCCGCTGGGGGCTCGCGGCGGCGATCCTGGCGATCGGGGCGGCCCTCCTGCTCGAGCGCGGCTCCACCGGGGATGTGAGGCCGGAACAGCCGGCGCACGTCTATCGCACGCGGCCCGGCGAAGTCATGCGGCTGGCGTTCCCGGATGGATCCAGGGCGGTCCTGAGCGGCGCTTCCGCGCTCGAGGTGCCGCGGGACTACGGCCGGGATGCGCGCGAGGTCCGGCTCGATGGCCAGGCCTATTTCGAGGTGGCGCACGCGCCGTCGGTCCCGTTCCGGGTGCGGACGACTCGCATGGTCGTCGAGGACTTGGGGACGCGGTTCGGCATCACCGCCTATCCGGAGGATGAGCGCGCCGAGGTGGCCGTCGCGCAGGGGAGCGTGGCCATCACGACCGGTCGGGAGGCCGAGCCGGTGGTCCTCGACTCGGCCGACGTGGCGTACATCCCGGCCGCCGGCCCCGTGGAGACGCGGCGGGGCGTCGCGGTCGAGAGGCATCTCGGCTGGGTCGACGGCGTCCTCCACTTCGATCAGGAGTCGCTGGCGGACGCTGCCAGGTTGATCGAGCGGCGGTTCGGCGTCCCGGTCCGGATCACCGATCCGGCGCTGGCGCGGCGGCGGTTCACGGGCTCCATCGCCGCGGCGACGCTCGATCGGGATCTGCGCGCGCTCGCGTTGCTCCTCGACGCGCACTACGAGCGTCGGGGGACCGAGGTCGTGCTGTCGCCGGTGAGGTGAGTGCGTTGGGGCGCGGGCCCGGGGAGCGGCGCTGATCGGTTGAGAGGCGGCGACGGCTCCCCGGCCGGCTGTCCTTGGCGTTCGGCACAGCGTAGTCGCCCATCACGCGGTATCGATCCGGGCGCTACGGGATGAGCATACACATTCTCGTTTCCCCGATTCTGTACTCTGACGACGGAGTACGAGCATGCGGCGAGTGACGCTCTCCAGCTTGGCCCTGCTCCTCCTCCTGGCCTCGCCCGGAGGCGCGCAGCAGGCGGGCCGCCCGCCGGCCGCGCTCCGGACGCGCCCCGATCCGACAGCGTTCCCCGGCGTGTCGCGCGAGGCGGCGGCCCCGCTCCTCCGCCAGCTCATCACGCTGGACCTGCGGGACGCCCCCTTCGCCGAGGCGCTGCAGGAAGTCTCGCACCAACTCGGCGGCCGGCTGATGTATGACGAGGCGGCCGCCTCCGTACAGCGCCGCGTGACCCTCCAGGCGAAGGAGATCCGCGCTGGAGAGGCGCTGGAGCGCATCCTCGCCGGGACGGGGCTCGAGGTCGTCACCTCCGACGGCGGGTCGGTGATCCTCGTGAAGCCGGCCCCGCGGCGCGCCGCCCAGGACTCCGCCACCGTGCGCGGGCGCGTGGTGGATGCCGCGAGCAGCGCGCCCGTCTCCCACGCCGTGGTGACGCTCCAGGGCCAGGGCCGTCAGGTGATCGCGGATGAGACCGGCGTCTTCGTGCTGAGAGGGATTCCCTCTGGCGAGCAGGTGCTCTCCTTCTCGCGAATCGGCTACCGGACGACGACGCTCACGCTCACGCTCGCGCCGGGCCAGGACACGACCGTCGTCGTCACCATGGCCTCCGAGCCCATCGCGCTCCGGGGCGTGGTCACCACGATCTCGGGCGAGCGCCGTCGTGCGGAGGTGGGCAACTCCATCGCCACCATCGATGCGGTGCGGGAGGTCGGGCTGCACGCGTTCCGCGACCTGAGTGACCTGCTGGCCGGCCGTGGGAACGGGCTGCTGAGTGTACCGGGTGGCGGCTCACCGAACGCACCGACGCGCTATCGGATCCGCGGGATCACCAGCATCAACGCGAGCAACGACCCCATCGTGATCATCGACGGGGTCCGAGCGCTCACGAGCTACGATCGCTGCATCGACGGCAACCTCACCGGCTGCTACAACGCGCCATCGCGCTACGACGACTTCAACCTCGAGGACATCGAGTCCATCGAGATCCTGAAGGGGCCGTCCGCCGCCGCCATGTGGGGTTCGGACGCGTCCGCCGGCGTGATCGTGATCAAGACGAAGCGCGGCAGGCCGGGCCCGGCCCGGTGGACGGTGCACTACGAAGAGGGATTCGCCACCGCACCTACGGACTTCCCGGTCCCAATGCAGGGGCTGGGGACGGCGCCGAACGGGACGGCGGTGATGCGGTGCACGCTGGCGGACCAGGCCAAGGGCTACTGTGTCCCGATCGATTCGGTGGCCGGCGGGTTCAACCGGTACGCCCACCCACGCACGACCTCCATGGCCACGGGCCGCACCCGGGACATTGGGCTGAGCGTCTCCGGCGGGAGCGAGAACGTCCAGTACCACTTCTCCGGCGGCTACCGGAGCGCCCTGGGCACCGCGAAGATGCCGGAGATCGACCAGAAACTGGTGCGGGAGGCTCTGGGCCGGCCGCTGCCGGAATGGATGGTTCGGCCGGATGCCAAGAACACCGCGAGCTTCACCGGCCGTGTGACCGGACGGTTCAACGATGCGCTGAATTACTCCCTCACGACCGGCTACGTCCAGGTCGAGGGCCGCACCGGCCCCGATGGAGTGATGAACGCATCGAACGACCTGCGCTCGGCGGCGGACACGTTCGAGCTGAGCAAGGGCTGGCAGCAGTTCTACGTGGAGCGGCCGAACCGGGTCAACCGCTTCACCGTCGGCCTCGCGCTGGACTGGCACCCGGTCCCCTGGCTCTCCGGCCGCGCCGCGTTCGGGCAGGACTACGCGTACTCCAACCGCGGCGAGATCCGCCGGCGGGGCTGGTGCCTGCCGTTCTGCACCCCGACGAGCTCGGACGCGCTCGGCAGGGTGGCGTACCAGGAGCGGCGTGAGGTGCTCCAGAGCGTGGACCTGGGTGGCTCGTTCCACTTCCCGGTGATGGACGGGCGCGTCCTGCTCCGCACGTCCTTCGGCGCGCAGCACACGCGGTACAAGACGTGGAGCATGACGGGCACCGCCTACGACATCCCGCCCGGGCGGGTGGACTTCATCTCCGCGCCGGTGGAGAACCGCGACGTGTCCCAGTGGGGCGACGAACGCGCCACGTTCGGGACCTACGTCGAGCAGTCGATCGGCCTGAACGACCGGCTCTTCCTCGGTGCCGCGCTGCGCCGCGACATCGGCAGCGCGCTGGGAGAGCGGGTCGCGCCGTTCTACCCCAAGTGGCACGTCTCTTGGCTCGCGACGGAGGAGCCCTGGCTCGCCGGGCTGCGCAGCCGTGGCATCGACCTACGCCTGCGGGCCGCCTACGGCCGCGCAGGCGTCCAGCCGTCCTCTACCGCGAAGTACCGTTCCTTGCGGCAGTCCTCGTCGTTCGTCGAGCCGGATGGCACGGTCGGGACGAACTACGCCTACATCACCGGCACAGGGAACGCCGACCTGCTCCCGGAACGCAGCCGCGAGATCGAGACGGGCTTCGAGCTGGGTCTCTGGGACGATCGCCTGATGGTCGACGTCACGTACTTCCACAAGTACACGCGTGAGGCGATCATCAGTCGCGAGCTCGCGCCCTCGCTGGGCCTGGACGCGTACGCGAGGCAGGCCTACAACGTGGGCAACGTGCGCAACACCGGGATGGAGGCGACGGTGATCGCGCGGCTCATCGACCGGCCCGGGCTCCAGGCGTCGGTCGAGGTCGGCTACGCCTCCCGCGAGAACAAGCTCGTCGAGCTGGGTGCCGGCGTCCAGCCCTTCACCATCACGGCGATCAATATCGACCTCGCCACGGTCATGGACGACGACGCCGTGGTCATGCCCGGCTACCCGCTCTTCAGCCGCTGGGCCCGGCCGATCCTGGGCTATGCCGACGCGAACGGCGACGGGATCATCACGCCGGACGAGGTGAAGCTGGCCGACACGCTGGTCTACGTGGGCTCGTCGCTGCCGAAAGCCGATGTCTCGATTCGGCCGATCATCGACCTGTGGAACGGCCGGGTGCGCGTCGCCGCGGCGCTCGATTACACCTACGACCTGACGCAGTACAACGTCTTCGCGGCGAACATGTGGAGCACCGCCCGCGGCGTCTACGATCCCAAGCAGTCGCTCCGCGTGCAGGCGTGTGAGGCCGCGAACGGCCCGCCGATCAACAACGACTTCTGCTTCTACGAGCGCGTCAACGTGCTGCGGCTCCGGAACCTCTCGCTGGCGTTCACGGTCCCCGAGCGGTTGGTGCGGTTGCTCGGCGCGAGCTCCGGGACGTTCCAGATCCTCGGCTCGAACCTCGGCGTCTGGTCGGACTACAGCGGTCTCGACCCGATGGTGAACACCGCGCCCGCCGATGGGAACCGGATGGTGAACGACATGGTCGTGCCACGCGGGAAGGAATGGGCCTTCCGACTCCGGCTCACGTACTGACGCGGCCCGGTCTGCACCATGTGGAGGAACTCTGTCATGAAGCCACGAGGCACCTTCGTCCGTTCGGGCTCCCTGGTGCTCCTCCTGTCCGCGGCTCTGCTCGGCTGCGATGACCTGATTTCGACCGAGCCGCCGACGGGCCTCGTCCAGTCGCCCGACCCGGACGCCTTCGACAACGAGCACGGCGTGCTCGAGCTCTACAGGGGCGTCATCGCCAAGTTCCGGGAGGCGACCAGCGGCAGGGTCACGAACGGCGGATACATCGTCATGTCCGGGTTGCTCGGCGACGAGCTGAGCGCCGGCAAGCTGAACACCCCCACCTCGGGCGCGTTCACCGCCACGACGGTGGTGGACAGCCGCGTGATGTCCTCGACCGACCCGGCCAGCCTCCAGGCCGGCTACGAGGGGGTGTGGCGCAACCTCCATGGCGTGCGCACGCGCGCCATGACGACCATCGAGGCAATGCGCAAGTTCGGGCCGAACCACCCCCAGGATCTGATCGGGCACATGTACGCCCTCTGGGGCATGGCGGAGGTGATGCTCGCCAACTTCTTCTGCTCGGGGATCCCGCTCAGCACGATGCGCTACGACGGGTCGTTCCAGTACGCGCCCGGCTCGACGACCGAAGAGGTCTACGAGCACGCCATCGCCATGTTCGACAGCGCGCTGGTCAACACGCCGGACAGCGTGGACGTCCGCAACCTGGCCAGGGTGGGGAAGGGCTGGGCGCTGCTCAACCTGGGACGGTTCGCGGAAGCGGCGGCCGCCGTGGCCGACGTGCCGACCACGTTCACGTACATGAACTATCACTCCACGGCGACGAATGCCAGCGGCGTGCCCAACTTCACGTCGACCGGCTCCGCCTCCGCGCAGCACGCGATCGCGGACATGGGGACCGTCGCGGACCGGGAGGGCGGGACCGGCCTGCCCTACCGCTCGAGCGGAGACCCGCGCACCCACTCGCCCCTGGTGCGTGGCGCCGTCCCCACCTCCGGCGATGCGGAGGTCTACAAGCCCGCTCGCTGGATGGTCCGCGGCGGCGACACGCCGATCATCATGGCGAGCGGCGTCGAGGCGCGGCTGATCGAGGCGGAGGCGGCGCTCCAGAGCGGCGATCCGCGCTGGCTCACCATCCTGAACTCCCTCCGCACCTCGGGCACGTTCACGACCAACCCGAACCCGGACAACCCTGCGGTCGAGGACACGACCTGGGCGCCGGGCGAGGGTGCGATCCTCTTCACCAGCATCGGCGGGTCGCTGCCGGGGCTGCCGCCGCTCGAGGACCCGGGCACGGACGAGGCGCGCGTGGACCTGCTCTTCCAGGAGCGGGCCTACTGGCTCTTCCTCACCGGGCGCCGACACGCGGACATGCGCCGCCTGATCCGCCAGTACGGGCGGTCCCAGGAGACGGTGTTCCCGCAGGGCGCCTACCCCGCCGGGCCCCTCGGGGCTTACGGCACCGACGTGAACGCGCCGGCACCGGGCGTCGAGCTGCTGTACAATCCTCGCTACCAGGGCTGCTTCCACCGGCAGGCGTGAGCTGGCGGGGAACCGCGACGGACGTGATGAGGACGAGGTCCGGCCAATGAGAACGACGACGCTCTTTTCGCTCGTGCTCCTGGCGCTCGGAATCGCCGCGTGCGGGGATGCGGAGGAGACGATCGCGCCGGTCGAGAACCCCCAGGACCTGTTCTGGGCGCTCAGGCTGAACGCGCACGCGATCAACCTGTCCCTGGACCAGAGCCGGCCGGAGTACTACACGTTCAAGCTCGAGGCGACGCCCCTGCGCCTCGACGGGACGCCGTTCGAGCCCGGGCCGGGCGACACGCTGATCTTCATCTCGAGCGACACCAACCGCGTCCGGGTGAGCCCCGACGGGCTGATCACGGCCAAGGCGGTGACGCCCAGCCCGGTGCGGGTCCTCGCGCGGATGCAGGCGGGGCGCGTGCCCGTGACCAACTTGGACAGCGCGTTCGTGACCGTGACGCCGGACGTGCGGCCGGTCAAGAGCTTCAGCATCCAGCCCGCGCGGACCACCTACGGGATCGGCTTCGACACGACCATGGCCGCACGCGTGCTCGGGCCGGACGACGAGCCTGTGACCGGGCTCGGCATCGCCTACAGGTCCAACCTGCCGAAGGTCGCCAACTACACGCCGACAGGCGTCTTCATGGCGATGACGCCCGGCAAGGCCATGCTGCGCGCGAGCATGGTCGCCTACGGCACGCCGTTCAGCGACAGCGTCGAGGTCACGGTGACGGAGCCGCCGGAAGTGCTCCACGTGGTCACGGAGTACACGACTCTGCCGGACCGTAGCAACGTGGTCTACTTCGTGCCGCGGGAGGTCACCATCAAGGTGGGGCAGGGCGTGTCCTGGGGGCCGGGCGCCGGGGGGTGCATGTACGGCATCGTGTTCGACGACCCGACCAACGTCGGGCCGAGCCCCGTGGATGGGGCAACCGGCGACCTGCCGTTGTTCTGCGGCGTCGGCACGCGGACGATCCGCAAGTTCTACGTGCCCGGGACCTACGAGTACCAGGCGTGGCTCCTCCCGACCCTGGAGAAGGGGAAGGTCATCGTGGTCCCGTAGCGCCGCGGCCCCGGCGCGCCCGGGCGCGCGTCGCACGGTGCTCGGCTCGCGCGCATCCCGGCCGCCTGCCCAGGACGCGGCCGGGATTTCGTGTGTCACGGGGCGAGGAGGATCGCTCGCGACGCCCGTCATCGCAGTCTACGCTGCTCTGCCGGCAGGGATGCCGCGCCGGCGTCGCACGGGACAGCGCCGCGCTCGCCATCGTGCCGTTCGAGCGCTTCATCCCGCCGAACGGGCTCGCCCTGATCGGGTACGAGGACGACGAGGCGTGCGCGCGCTGGGTGCGCATGTCCAACCACCGCGAGCGGTGCGTCCGCGGATTCCGGCGCCCACTCCAGCGCGGAGCCGCGCAGGGTAGCTCGCCCCGGCGGGCGGTTGCCACGCCGTCCCTCAGATGGACACGAACCGGTACATCAGGCGGATCAGCCGGTACGCGCGGTCCATCGAGTCGGCGGTGAACTCGACCGTGTAGCCGTCGACCTGCCGCACGCCCGGGATCGCCTCGAGGATCTGCGGTGTGGTGACGTCGGCAAGGCGCAGCCGGACCCGCACGGGCGAGCCAACGACGAACGGGCGGGCGCGGTCCAGGCGCTGGAGCGCGCGGCGCGTGGCCGCGGCGAGGTCGGCGCGCACGGCTTCCGGGTGCCGCAGCCGCGCCGATGCCGGCGTGACCGCCACCTTCGTCACGACCAGCTCTGCCGTGGGCACGTGGGCGCTGAACTGCGCGACGAAGGCGGAGTCGCCCGCGGCGAGGATGACCGGTACGCCGAGCGCACCGGCGTACGCCGCGTTCAGCTCGCCCTCGCCCACCTCGATGTCGTTCAGCCACAGCCCCTTGACCGCGCCGGAGCCGGTGTGCGCGAGGAAACCGCGCGCCGTGCCGGCGCGGGCGTGGTAGCCCAGGAAGATCGCGGCGTCGAACGTCGAGTCCAGGCCGGCCACCATGCCGACCGGCTTGACGGCTCCCTGGATGTACGTGACGCGCGGGTCGAGCTCCGTGTGCAGCAGGTTCTGCATGTCGCCGTGCGAGTCGTTGACCACGATCTCGGCCGGCCCGTGCTCGAAGATCGCGGCGACGACGGCGTTGACTTCCTCGGTCATCAACCGCCGGGCGGTCGCGTAGTCCTTGCCGTTGGGGCTGGTCATCGCGCCGGTGCCGATCCCGCCGATCCCTTCCATGTCGACGGAAATGAAGATGCGGAGCGGCCGCTGGGCCGCGGCCGGCGTGGCGAGCTGGGCGAGGGCGAAGAACGCGCCGACGAGCGCGACCACGCGGCGCGGCACCGGGCGGCGCGAGGAACCGGTCGACCGTGTCGTGAGGAGGCGACGTCGCCTGGGATCCATGGCTGCTGTCCTCGGAGTTCTCGATGGAAGTCGCAGCGTCAGCGAAGGGGCAGTGCAGGGCCGCAGTGTGCGGCCGGCGACGACCGCGCGCAAGGTTCACGGAGGGCGTCGGCCGTGCGGAGGAGAGGCGTGGCCGGGGTCGCCGGGCGGAAGACCGCGGCGCTGCGGGGTCGGTCGCGACGTCCGCGGGCTTCCGTGGAGTCTCCTGTCCCGACGGCGACGGTCTGCGGTGGAAAGGACGATCGTCGCAGGCTCCCCCTGATCGCACCAATTCGTTAAATTAGCGGAGGCTCAGGCCACCACCTGACCACCGCACGAGGGGCCCGGCTACCGCGCTCCACGCGCAACCACGGCCGCCGGGCCTTCGCGCTTCGGCGCACAAAGGCGATGATCCGGCCATCACCGGGGAGCCTCCGGAAGAACGGGCGGTGGGACCGCCGAGCGGGCCCCCGCCTCAGTAGAACCGGACGGGTGCGGCCCGTCACAGCCGCCAACGAGAGGCCCGTGTCGAGGTTTTGCCGACCCCTGGCCCGGACCGGCCGTCACGACGGCGCCGGCGGGGAGGGGAAGCGGCGAGACCGAGACGGCCGTGGCGCGGGCAAACGGGGTGGTACCGCGGTGCGCACGCGAGGGTCGTGCGCGTCGTCCCCGTGCAGGTGCTCCGGCGGGGGTCGCCGGGGCGAACGAGGATGACGAACCGCGAGGAACACCGTATGCCGTACCCGAAGGCTCGCGTCGGCGAGTCGGGCACCGCAGAGCAGGTCCCCGCCAGACCGTCGTTCCCCGAGCTCGAAAAGAAGGTCCTCGAGTACTGGGAGGCCGACGGCACCTTCGAGGCCAGCATCGAGCAGCGCCCGGCGGGCGAGAACGGCTCCAACGAGTTCGTGTTCTACGACGGTCCGCCGTTCGCCAACGGGCTGCCGCACTACGGCCACCTCTTGACCGGCTACGTCAAGGACGTCGTCCCGCGCTACCAGACCATGCGCGGCCGGCGCGTCGAGCGCCGCTTCGGCTGGGACTGCCACGGCCTGCCGGCCGAGGTCGAGGCCGAGCGGCAGCTCGGGATCTCGCACAAGAGCGAGATCGAGGAGATGGGCGTGGCGAAGTTCAACGAGGCCTGCCGCTCCTCGGTGCTCCGCTACACGCGCGAGTGGCGGGACTACGTCACGCGCCAGGCCCGCTGGGTGGACTTCGAGAACGACTACAAGACGCTCGACCTGGACTACATGGAGAGCGTCATGTGGGCGTTCAAGCGGCTCTGGGAGAAGGGGCTCATCTACCAGGGCTTCCGCGTGCTCTGGTACTGCTGGCGCTGCGAGACGCCGCTGTCCAACACCGAGACGCGGATGGACGACGTCTACCGCCAGCGCCAGGACCCTGCGGTCACGGTCGGGCTCCGGATCACGTCGCACAACCGCGACCTGGACGGCGTCGAGATGCTGGTCTGGACGACGACGCCGTGGACGCTGCCCTCGAACCTCGCCGCCGCCGTGCACCCGGAGGTGCAGTACGTCGTCGTCCAAAAGGATGACAGACGCTTCCTCCTCGCCGAGGCGTGCGTTCCGCGCTACGCCCGGGAGTTGGGCGAGAACCCGCCGGTGCTGGCGAGGTTCACCGGCGCGCAACTCATCGGCACGCGCTACGAGCCGCCGTTCCCGTTCTTCAAGGGCCGCGACCCGAACGCGCACCAGATCCTCGCCGCGGACTACGTCACCACCGAGGACGGCACGGGGATCGTGCACCTCGCGCCCGCGTTCGGTGAGGAGGACAAGGAGGTCACGGACGCGGCGGGGATCCAGCCGGTGACGCCCGTCGACTCGCGCGGCCGGTTCGACGCCCAGGTCCCGCCCTACCAGGGCATGCACGTCTTCGAGGCGAACAAGCAGATCATCCGAGACCTGGCCGCGGCGGGCAAGCTGCTGCGCCACGAGACGTACGACCACCCGTACCCGCACTGCTGGCGGTGCGACAACCCGCTGATCCAGCGCGCCGTGAACTCCTGGTTCGTGGCGGTCACGAAGATCAAGGACCGGATGGTCGAGCTGAACCAGCAGATCCAGTGGGTGCCCGAGCACATCCGGGACGGCCAGTTCGGCAAGTGGCTGGAGAACGCGCGGGACTGGGCCATCTCGCGGAACCGGTACTGGGGCTCGCCGATCCCGGTGTGGGTCTCGGACGACCCGCGCTACCCGCGGATCGATGTGTACGGCTCGCTGGACGAGCTGGAGCGCGACTTCGGCGTCCGGCCGAAGGACCTGCACCGGCCGTACATCGACGAGCTGGTGCGGCCGAACCCGGACGACCCGACCGGCAAGTCCATGATGCGCCGCGTGCCGGAGGTGCTGGACTGCTGGTTCGAGTCCGGCTCCATGCCGTTCGCGCAGGTGCACTACCCGTTCGAGAACCAGGAGTGGTTCGAGCACCACTTCCCGGGCGACTTCATCGTCGAGTACAACGGCCAGACGCGCGGCTGGTTCTACACGCTGCACGTGCTGGCGACGGCGCTGTTCGACCGGCCCGCGTTCCGCACCTGCGTCGCGCACGGCATCGTTCTGGGCAACGACGGCCAGAAGATGTCCAAGTCGCGGCGCAACTACCCGGACGTGAACGAGGTCTTCGAGCGCGACGGATCGGACGCGATGCGCTGGTTCCTCATGTCGGGCCCGGTCCTGCGCGGCGGCGACCTGATCGTCACGGAGCAGGGCATCCGCGAAGCGGTGCGGCACGCGATCCTGCCGCTGTGGAACTCCTACTACTTCCTCGCGCTGTACGCGAACGCGGAGGGTCTCGAGGGGCGTATTCGCACGGACTCGCCCCACGTCCTCGACCGCTACATCCTCGCCAAGACGCGGGAGCTGGTCCTGGATGTCCAGGACCGCATGGACCGCTACGACATCCCGGGCGCGTGCGCGAGCGTGCGCGAGTTCCTCGAGGTGCTGACCAACTGGTACATCCGCCGCTCACGCGACCGGTTCTGGGCTGGCGAGCAGGACGTGATCGACACGCTGCACACGGTGCTCGAGATCACCTGCCGGGTGGCGGCGCCGCTCCTGCCGCTCACCACCGAGGTCGTGTGGCGCGGGCTGACCGGCGGTCGGTCCGTGCACCTGACCGACTGGCCCGACGCGGAGGAGCTGCCGGCGGACGATGCGCTGGTCCGCACCATGGACCGGGTGCGGCAGGTCTGCTCGGCGGCGCTGGCGCTGCGCACGGCCCACGGGCTACGGGTGCGCCTGCCGCTGCCGTCGCTGCTCGTGGCCGCGGAGGACGCGGAGCAGCTCGAGGAGTTCGCGGACCTGATCCGCGATGAGGTGAACGTCAAGCGCCTGGAGCTGACGACCGACGTCGCCGCCCACGGCGAGTTCCAGATCACCGTGAACGCACGTGCGGCTGGGCCGCGTCTGGGCAAGGTCGTGCAGGACGTGATCCGGGCGGTGAAGGCGGGGCAGTGGCGGACCACGCCGTCGGGCACCGTCGAGGCCGCGGGCGTCGAACTGCTCGAGGGCGAGTACACGCGCCGGCTGGTCTCCAAGGATCCCGGCGCCGCGATGGAGCTGCCAGGCGGCACGGGGCTCGTGGTGCTGGACACACGGGTGACGCCGGAGCTGGCGGCCGAGGGCATGGCCCGCGACCTCGTGCGCATCGTGCAGCAGGCGCGGCGGGATGCGGGGCTGAACGTGACGGACCGCATCATCCTCACGGTCGACGCCCCCGAGGAGGTCCTGCAGGCCGCGCGGACGCACGAGGCGTTCATCGCGGGTGAGACACTCGCGCGCCAGGTCGTCTACGCGCCCGTGGCGGACGGCGCCGAGGGCACCGTGGGCGACGGCGCGAAGGTCCGGGTCAAGGTGGCCAAGGTGTAGCTGCGGGCGGCCCGCGGGCGTAGCGTTCGCTGGTCTCACCCGGTTGCAGGCGCTTGCCTTCGCTCCGGACCGGAGGCTCCGATGCCAGCGAACGCAGCCGCGGCGCCGCAGCGGCGCCGGCCGCTGGTCGTTACCGCGGCCACGGCCATCCTCTGCGCCGGCTGTGCCGCCGGTGACCGTGGCGGCGCGGCCGGCGTCTTCGACATCCACCTGCCGCAGCCCAGCGTCGGCCCGCAGTGGCGTCGGCGTACGCGACGGTCTACCCCAACGTCACACTCGATCCGACGGCACCCGTCAGCGTGACGAAAGGGTCCATATGGGGCCCCTTCCGTCACATTCCGCCCGCCGGCCCGACCGAGTGTGACGTTGGGCCGCGTCGCCGAGGCGCCAATGCCCGGTCGCCGAGGCGCCAATGCCCGCACCGGGCCGATGCCCGCCCCCGCCGGTACGGAACCTGCGCCAGGGCGTGCCCGGGCAGGGGAGGAGGCACGGATGGCGGGAAAACCCGATCGTCGCCCGATCGCGGGGGGGCTGGTGCCGATCGCCGCGGTCATCGCGATCGTGATGACCGCGTGCCGGGAGCCGGGGCCGGACCGCTCGGCCACAGAGACCACGCCTGCAGCGGAGCAGGCGGAGGGCGCTGAACCGGGATCCGGCGCGCAGCCCGGCGGCCCGTCGGCGCCGCCGCCCGCGGACATCCCCACCGCAGGCCCCACGGAGCGCGATCTCCGGATCTTCGACGAGACCATGGCCTGGGCGCGCGCCGAGCGGCTGGACACGCTGCCGATCGGCGAGATCATGGTGCGGCTCGGCAGGCGCTTCGTCGGCGCGCCCTACCGGCCCGGCATCCTCGAGGTGCCCGGCCCCGAGCGGCTCGTGGTCAACCTCCGCGAGTACGACTGCGTCACCTACGTCGAGACCATGCTCGCCCTCGCCCGCATGATCCGCGCGGGGGAGGACGACTTCGACGCGTTCCAGCGCGAGCTCGCGCGCATCCGCTACCGCGGCGGCGTGATGGACGGCTACCCGAGCCGGCTGCACTACTTCAGCGAATGGATCAGCGACAACGAGGCGAAGGGCTACGTGCAGGACATCACCCGCGACCTCGGCGGCGTCGCCGACGACGAGCCGATCGACTTCATGTCGCGCAACGCGGAGTCGTACCCCAAGCTCGCCGACCCGGCCAACCTCGATGCGATCCGTGCGACCGAGCAGGCCCTCAGCGCGCGGACGCGCTACTTCATCCCCGAGGACCGCATCGAAGAGGTCGCGCCGCGGATCCAGGACGGCGACATCATCGCGGCCACGAGCAGCACGCGAGGACTCGACGTCGCGCACACCGGCATCGCCGTCTGGATCGACGGCCGGCTGCACCTGATGCACGCGCCGCTGGTGGGCAAGACGGTCGAGATCAGCGAGCTGCCGCTGGCCGAGCGGATCCAGCGGATCGAAGGACAGGACGGGATCATGGTGGCGCGGCCCAGGTAGGGGAAGGCCGCGCCACCGACGGGCTCAGCCGGCCGCGGGAGCGGGGGCGGTGCGCCGGGCCTCGCGCCGCTGCGCGGCGAACGAGCGGATCGCCTCCACGAGCGGCTCGGGGCCGAACCGCACCGGATCCGTCGCCGGCAGCCCCGTCTCGGCCTCCACCTTCAGGATCGCATCACGCGCCTCCGACTCCGACACGTCGTTCGTCTTCAACGCGATCGCGATCACCGGCGCCGGCCGTAGCCACGCCGCGACGGATTCGTAGATGCGGACCATCTCCGGCAACGGAGGCATCCGCACCCAGTCGTAGACCCCTTCGCTCCGGATCTTGGTGCGCGAGACGTCGTGGCAGAGGATCATCGCCTCTGGCAGTGAGCCGTGCAGCAGGCCCAGCGTCACGCCGGAATACCCCGGATGGATCAGCGAGCCCTGTCCTTCGACCACCACGATCCCATCCGGGCCCGCCCGCTCGGCGCCCTCGAGGACCAGGCGTTCCGCGGCGCCCGCCGTGAAATCCGAGATCACGGCATCAATGGCGATGCCCCAGCCCTCGATCAGGATGCCCGTCTGACCGGTCGGTACGAACACCACCCGCTCGCCGTGCTCTCGGAGACCCCGGCAGATCTCGAGGCCCGCCGTCATCTTCCCGAGGTTGCAGTCCGTCCCGACCATCAGCACGGTCAGCGCTTCCACGTTCCGCGCCTGGCCGGTGGAGACGGGGAGGTCCGCCGGCGGCCGCCGGAGATCCACGATCTCCGCGCCGGAGGCTTGCGCCGCTTCCCGCACTTCCGGGATGTCCGACAGGTACTCGTGCAGCCCCGAGACGATGTTCAACCCGCTCGACGCCGCCCGCACGATGGTTTCCAGTGCGCCGGCAGGGAGCCGGCCGCCGCGGGGGGCGACGCCCACCAGCAGCGCGTCGGGCCGCATGCGGCCCGTTTCCAGTCCCTCCTCCAGCGATGCGACGACCGGGATGTCACCACCGAAGCCGAGGACCGCTTCCACGGTCTGGCCGGCCTTCGTCGAATCGATCACCGCAGCGACCCGCTCCGGGAAGTACCGGATCGCGCTGGTCGCGGTCTTCGAGCTCAGGATGCCGAGGGAGCCCTCGGCGTAGATCAGGTACTTCGCTTTCGAGAGATCCATGGACACTCCGTGCATGTGTGCCCTGCGGCCGACACCGGCCGTCGCTGTTGTTCAGGGGACCCTATGAAGCATGCCTCTGCCGCCCGATCGGCGGCCAGAGGCATGCACCACGGGTCCGTGCGAGCCGTCGGGAGCGGACCACGTCGAGTCCGCTCCCGGTGAGCCGTCACGCGTTGCGGTTCATGCAGAGCTGCCCGCGTGGCGCGTTCGGGTTGTTCTCCTCGGCCTGCGGGATGGGCAGCGTCACGTCCGTGCCGTAGTTGCCGCCCTTGTGCCACGCGCCGACGGGGAACACCGTCTCCGGCGAGCGGCCGTACTGGCGCACCAGGCGGCGCAGGTCGCCCACGCGGTGGCCGCGGCCGAAGAACCAGAACGCCCGCTCACGGAAAAGGAGATCCTGACGCGCGATCTCGTTGCCGGGGTCGGGGAGAGGCCCGAGACCCACCGTGGCACGCAGATCGTTGAGCGTCGTCAACCACGCGCTGTTCCCCTCCCGGAGCTGCGCTTCCGCCTCGATCAGCCGGGCCTCGATCCCATCCACGACGACGACCGGGCTCGTCTCCGTGGTCCACAGCATCTGGACGTACAGGGGCTCGGCCGACCTGTCGTCACGCTGCGGGTCGGTCACGCCGATCGCCGCGCACTCGGGGTCCCCGCCGCGGCACACCGGCAGCCGCGGGTCGTTGGCCGTGGCGAAGTCGAGGCCGTTGATCCCCTCCCGGTCGCTGACGCTGTAGCGCCGGTCGCGGTTGTTGAGCTGCCAGATCGCGTTCGTGGTCGTGTTCGGCGAGTGCCGCACGAAGTACTTGAAGTCCGTGGGCACGCCGTTCACGGCCTGCGCAGCCTCGGCCGCGCGATCGAGGTTCAGCAAGATCCGCCCCTTGGTGACCTGGAGCGCGTAGCGGATCAGCGCCGCCTCCGCCGAGGTCTCGGAGATCCGGTCCAGGCCGGCGTTGGCGATCGAGAGCGCGCGCTCGTACGCCTCCACCGTCGTCATTGGATGGCCGAACTGCTCGCGCCCATCCACGACCGTGCTCAGGATGAGCCCGTCGCAGTAGTGCTCGGCCATCAGGTTGATGATGTACGCCTGGATGAACTCCATCTCGGCGATCTGCCACGTCGGCGCGTTCGGGCTGTAACGCTTCAGCAGGTCCGCCGCCTGCTCGGCGGAGAGCCGTGCGCGGTGCAGCGCACGGTTGGCGGTGGTCAGGAAGGAGTTCTCCGCGGTGATCGTCCGCTGATCGATCTCCTGGCGCGCAATGAACGAGTCGCCGTTGTTCCACTCGTCCGCGAACAGCCCGCCGAGGAGGAACAGGCTCTCGCCGCCGCTGGTGGCGACGTTGAACCGGGCGAGGGCGCCGTTGCGCGCGGCCTCGGCGCCCTGCGGCGACTGGATGTCGCTCGGGTTGATGATGTCCGGGTCCTCGACCGTGAGGAAGTCATCGCAGGCGGCGATCGGGAGCGCGACGGCGAGGACCGCCGCCAGCGCACCCGCCTTGGCAGCGCGCCGCGTCCGGGACCCGTCGGTAACTGCCCTGGTGATCCGATTCATGAGTCCACCGTCCTGTCAGAAGCCGAAGGTGAGCCGGAGCGTGAAGTAGGTCGGCGGCCCAAAGGCCTGGAACTCCGACGGCGCGTTGCCCGTGGTGCCGAACGCCTCGGGGTCGACGCCCGTGTACTCGGTCCAGAGGATCCCGAGGTTCCGGACCGCCAGCGTGGCCACGAGGCTCCGGGCCGGCAGCCTCCGGACGATCCAGCTATCCGACGAAGGCGTCAGCGTGAGCGACAGCTCGCGGAAGCGGATGAAGTCGCCCTTCTCGAAGTAGCCCGCCACCGTCCGGCTCGGGTGCACGCGCACCGCGATCGCCCGCGCCTGCTCCCAGAGCGGCGCGGTCGGGTCGATGAGCCCCCGGCAGTTGTCCCGGTTCTGACAGCGGATGCGTTCGGTGTTGTTGTAGATCAGGTGCCCGCCCTTGTAGTCGAACATGGCGCTGAGGCGCACCCGACCCTGCCAGAGCTCGAACGCGTTGATCAGCGAGACCTCGTGCCGCGGCACCGAGTAGCCGTGGTACATGGCCGTGTCGCTCACCACGATCTCGCTGACCGTGGGATCCGGGTCGTACTCGATGAGGCCGTTCCCGTTCTTGTCCTCGTAGCTGAGGATCTTGCGCGCCCACCAGCCGAACAGCGGGTAACCCTCGCGATGCTGCTGGGTGCTGCTCAGGACGATGTTGGGGAGGCCGCCGAGGCTGACGAGCTCGTTGCTGTTCGTCGCGCCGTTCAGCGTGACGTCCCACGCGAAGGACGGACGCTGCACGAGCCGGGCGCTGATGAGCCCTTCCCAACCCCAGTTCCGCACCTCGCCCAGGTTCTCGAAGCGGACCGTGGCCCCCGTGCCGAGCGAGGGCGGGAGCACCCGCTCGATGAGCGCGTCCTTGGACGACTTGTCGTAGTACGTCAGCTCTGCCGTCAGGCGGTTGTCCCAGAACGTGCCGTCCACGCCGAACTCGATCTCGGTGGACCGCTCGGGCTTGAGCTTGCTGTTGCCCAGTGCGCTGAACACCACGCCGGGTGCCTCGCCGCTCTCGCCCATGACCGAGGTCGGCACGAAGTACTGCACCGCGTCCGTCGTGCCCGGCTGGACGCCCGAGGCGCCGTACGCCGTGCGTAGACGGAGCTGGTTCAGCCAGCCGAGGTTCGGGAAGAAGTCCTCCTCCGAGATCACCCACGAAGCGGAGAACTTCGGATAGAAGGCCGTCCCGAAGTCGGCGCCGAACGCGCTGTTCCGGTCGGAGCGCAGCGCGCCCGTGAGGAAGAGACGGTCGCGGAACGCGAGCCTCTGCTCGAGGAACAGCCCGACCGTGCGGCTCTCGGTCGTGGTCTCGTCGGCCGAGTACTCGGCGCCCGCCGTGACCGTCGAGGCCGCCGGAGGCAGCTTCGCGCCGTAGGCGCCGTTACGGTTGAAGAGGTTGCGGTAGACCTGCATGCCCAGCGTCGTCTGGGACTCGACCTGGTCGCTCAGCCGACGGGTGCCGGTCGCGCTCACGTCGACCGTGTAGAGATAGAAGTTGGTCCGGTTGTCGATCTTGTAGCCCAGGTGGTAGTCGGCGACGGGCGGGCACTCGAGGAAGCGGCAGAGCTGCGTCTCGTGACGGTGGATGTAGTCCAGACCCACGTTGCCGCGCAGCGCCAGCCAATCCCACGGGCGCCAGTTCGCCGCGACGGAGCCGATCAGCCGCTCGATGGATTGCGTGGTCGTCCGGCGGTAGATGTCGCGGGGCGTGTAGGCCCGCCAGCCGTACAGTGTGTCGCCGTTCGCGTTGATGTTGTACTTGAAGCCAGGGCCGCCGTACGTGTTGGTCGCGACGCCGGCCAGGCCCGAGTCATCGCTCGTCGGGAGTCGCAGGTCCTGCGACGTGTACCCGGCGTTCACGGAGACATCGGCGTTGTCCGCGAGGGCGATGTTGAGGTTTGCCCGGGTGGTGAACCGCTGGAGCCGGTTCGGGCTCTCCTCCTCCGGCCGCAGCGAGAGGCCGTTCCGGGCGAGGTAGCGGCGCTCGAACTCGGGGACCTTGGTGACGCCGTCCTCATCTTCCCACTCGGCGTGGAGGAAGTACCGGATCGCTTCCGAGCCGCCGCGGACCTGGAGGCCGTGCTGGTAGCGATAACCGATGCCGTACGGCGTGGACTCCTTGTCCTTGTGCAGGTTGTAGACGGTCACGCTGTCCTGCGTGCAGGTCCCCGCCGCCACCTGGTAGAGGAAACACTGCACCGTGTTGTTCGGAGCCGAGCCCGCGGTCCAGCCCCAGTAGGCGTCCGGGTAGTTGTTCCGATCGGTGATCGCCGTCTGCTCCGTGTAGTACGTCCACTGCGGCCGGCCGGCGACGCCCTTCTTCGTCGTGATGACGATCACGCCGTTGGCCGCGTCCGTGCCGTAGAGCGTGGATGCCGACGGGCCGCGGACGATCTCGATCGACTCGATCTCTTCCGGGTTCAGGTCACTGATTCGGCTCGGGGTCGTGCCGCCCACGCTGACCGACGCGGAGCCCGTGGTCCCCTCGATCCGCACGCCGTCGACGATGTAGATCGGATTGTTGCTCAGCGAGAGCGAGCTCAGCCCGCGGATGCGGACGCGGACCCCGGCGCCCGTCTGCGTCCCGGGGATGGTCAGCACGCCCGGCGCACGAGCCGTCAGCAGGTCTGCGACGTTCGAGACCGGTGCGGTCTGCACCACCGAGGACGCGTTCACGCGCGCGATCGAGTTCCCCACCTCGATTCGGCGCTGCTCACCTGTCGCGGTGACGACGACCGGCGCCAGATCGATGGCCGTCGGCTGCAACTGGAAGTCCGCGGTCGCCGTCTGGCCCGCGACGACCGTGACCGTCTGGCTCTGTTCGGCGTAGCCGAGGACCAGAACGCGCAGGGTCACGGTTCCGGGTGTCAGCCCCCGGAGCGTGTAGACGCCTTCGCTGTTGGTCTGCGTCCCGAGGTTGGTTCCGACCACGTTCACCTGCGCCGCCGGCACCGGCTGACCGGTGCTGCGGTCGGTGATCCGGCCGGTGATGGCGCCCTGCTGCGGTTGCTGGGCGGGCGCCGTGCTCACCATGAGAGCCGAGAGGGCGGCTCCCAGTGCGAGCGGTCGAAGGGCCTGCAGTCTCATCATGTCCATCCCCTCTGGAGAGTGATTCCGCCGGGGCGGGCGCGCTGGACCTACGGGCGCGCCTGGCCACCGGCTCCGGTGAACGCCTCCGGCGCCGCCGTGTCGGGTCGCCGGCCCCCCTCGAGTGGGGGGCGAGCGGCGAGTCCCGGCGAGGCGGACCGGGGCCCCGTTGGCCCCTTCAGGAGAGAGTCGAGTTCGCGAAAGCCGGCCAGCGGCGGGAGAACCGACGCTTCGCCGCGCCAGCGCTCGATGGACATCGCAGAGAAGCCGGTGCGGCGCTGCGGGGCGGAACGCCCCGGGCGCAATTTCCGGATTCGGGAACCGGATTGTTAGAACTCGCAACCGCATCCTACGGCGGAACGCGCCTCCGCGCAAGGAGGTGGGGCGCGCGCGGGGGGCGCGGGCCCGGCGGCGCCCGGCGGGAACCGGAGGCGGGGGGCGGGGCAGCCTTGTAAGCCGCGGCCAGGGTGGCGTATTTTGGCCTGGCCTGCCGTGGAAAGACCCATCCGGATCGGAGGGGGATCGCGTGCTACGGAACGCCCGAGCGGTCCTCGACCTGTTCACGTTGGATCGCGCCGAGCTCGGCGTGGTCGAAGCGGCTGCACTCCTCAACCGCCACAAGAGCACGGTGTCCCGGTGGATGTCCGCGATGGAGGATGCCGGGTTCCTGGAGCGGGATCGGCAGACCGGGCGGTATCGGGTCTCGATGCGGCTGGCGGCGCTGGGGGAGGTGGCACGGCGAGGGACCTCGTTGCAGCGGATCGCCCATCCGATCCTGGAGGCGCTCGCGGCGGCCACCGGGGAGACGGCGAACCTGGCGGTGCTGGACGGCAATGAGGCGGTGAACATCGAGGTGGCGGAGAGCCCGCAGCCGATCATGCACGTGGGGTGGGTGGGGCGTCGCCTGCCGTTGCACGCGAGCGCTGCCGGCAAAGCGCTGGTGGCGTGGAAGGAGCCGCGGGAGGTGCGGGCGTTGCTGCCGTCGCCGCTCCCGGCGTACACCCGGTGGACGATCACGGACCCGGCGGCGTTCGAGAAGGAGCTGGCGTCGACGCGTCGCCGTGGTTATGCGACGACGTGGGCCGAGCTGGCGCCGGACCTGGTCGCGGTCGCGGCGCCGGTCCGGGATCATCGCGGCTGCGTGGCGGCGGCGGTGGCGATCTCGGTGCCGATCTCGCGGGCGGACCGGCGCCGGCTCCGGCAGTTGGCAGAGCCGGTGGTGCGGGCGGCGGAGGCGGTGTCGGAGCGGATGGGGTACCGGGCCGTGGTGGGCGCCGGTGGGGTGTAGGGGGCGGGGGGGCGCGCGCGGTGCGCGCTCAGCCCGAGGCGTGCTACAACCTCGGCGCTCGCCGCAGCCGAGAGCGGTCAATCGACAACCTCGGCGTACTCATCGATGATATCGGGCGAAGTGTACGCAAGATGCTGGAGCGCAGCGATGCTTCCTCACGCTCTCGTACGAGAGGTAGGAACACCGGTCAGCCAGGGGCCCACCCTCGAGCAGAGAGAATACCGGCCGCACGATCTCCTGGAAAACCTTAGCACGTCGGCTTGCAGGGGCGACAATGTGAAGCTTGATGCCGATGTTCGGCTGAAGCGCCAGGAGATCCGCCATACGTAGGAGACCCGAGTAGATCGATGTCGTGTGCTCCACCTCGAACGCCCTTGCGATGGATCGGCGGCGGATCCAGATGACGTCGATCTGCTCGACCGTCTTCAGTGTGGTCTCGTCGTAGCTGAACGGAAGTACGTCCAGGAGTTGTCCAGGCTCCGGGGTCCACTCGGTCGATACGGCCGCTCGGTCGTTCCGGGGAATCCATATCCGCAGGCCCATAGCGGCGCCGATCCGCGCAAGCAGCGCCTGGATTTGCACGGATTCCCGTGGCTGGGCTCGCTCGGCTTGAACCCCGGCCGACTCTACGTCTGACTCGTCCGGTACGCTCACTTCTACCATCTTCGTTCCCGTGCTGACGGGGTGTCGGAGGTACCGTCGGTACTCCTTCTCGTCGACCTCGAAGACCCTGCGCTGTTCGGCTTGCTCACGAAGGATGCGTTCAAGCAGGAGGCCGTCCTCGGGATCGAGCTGGTTGAGGCTTCGCCGGACCGCCGCCGTCCACCGCGATGTGCGCCGATCCTGGCCCTTTGTGAACGACAGATTGTTCCACAGCTCGTCTTCGAATATCGGGACCGCGTGCTCCTTAGGGAGCCAGATCAGCGGTCGGACCCTGAACCGCACCACGAACGGATCATTCTCCGCGTAGAAGATGGGCGTATCGTCGCGGAAGGGCCCTTCCAGTACTTCGAGGAGTCCGACCCAGCGAGAGAGCCTGGTCATGTAACAAACGAAGATGTCTCCTTGCTTGATCCGACGAGCTGCCGACCACTGGCTCTCCTGAAAGCCTGAGATGGTGCGATCGGACTTGCTGAAGGCTTCGTAAGTTCCGGGGGAGAACAGATTCGTGTAATAGGCCATCGCCAGCCATACCGTCGGAGCGGGCGGCTACGCCGTGCACAGCGCCAATGATGGCACACGGACATGGCTAGGGCAATCTCCTCGCCGTCGTCCAATCAAGGTGTACCCTCCCGCGCGCAGTCCGCGGGGCGGTCTTGCGGTCATCTCCACATTGCCGCCTGACCCCTCTTGCGCCCTCGACCTCCGTGCCGTATCTTCTTCATCACCATAAGCGAACGGGGCCTACCGGAAGTCCGGTGTGAGACCGGCGCGGCCCCGCCACTGTGAGAGGCCGGGAAGCAGGCGTTCCGCTTCCCGTGTGGCTCGCTCAACAAGCCACTGGCCAAGCGCCGCAACGCGGCGCGGCTGGGAAGGCGAGCGAAGCCGCCTCGAGCCAGGAGACCGGCCCTGTTCGCTCCCGAGTGAACGTCCTTCGCGGGAAGGATTCGGGGCAATGGGCCAGACGCTGCCGATCATCGGCGCGGCGCATCCCGTTTCTTCCCCGGCGGAGAAGCGGGATTTCTCGTTTCTGCGCCGGGTGATCGGGCCCACCGGCAACGCAGTCGCCGGTGGCATCGCCGCTCCTCCTGCCGCGCGAGATTCCAGCGCAACGCGACGGGGTGCGGATTCGCATCCGCAATCGGACAGCCCCACGCAACGCTGCGGCGCTCCGCACGACGCGCGTACACGAAGCATCGTCCATCGCACTGCGGTCCTTCTCGCCGCGTGGCTGACAGCCGCTGCTCCTAGCGCCGCAGCAACGCCGAGCGCGCCGAGCGCGATCACGGTAACGGCAGCGACGAGAGCGACAGCCGCCAGCCCGGCACCAAGCGCCGCGGCAGGCGTAGCGGCGGCTGCTTCCGTCGCGCGACGGATACCGCGCGCCGCTGCGCCGACCGCCGTCCAGCACCCTGCCACGCTCCTCGGCCGGGTCACCGACGCAGCCACCGGCGCGCCGCTCGAGGGGGCACACATCGAGCTGGATGGCGTCGACCAGGCCACCAGCACCGACGCATCCGGCTCGTTCCGTTTCCGCGCGCTCGAGCCGGGCCGCTACACCGTCCGTGTCACGCGCCTCGGCTACCGCACGCTCACCACCACCGTCGAGCTGGCGAACGGCCGCACCACGCGGCTGGACCTCGCCCTGGACGCGGAAGCGCTCCCGATCGCAGCCATCGACGTCGTCGCCCCCGACACGCGACGCGGGCAACAGCCCGGCGCCACCACCCTCACCCGCGCGGACATCGAACGCTCCGGCGCGCGCACGGCAGGCGAGCTCATCCGCGCGGTGCCGGGCGTCACCGTCCGCAGCACGACCACCGGCGGCCCCGAGACGGTCAGCATCCGCGGGAGTAGCGCAGGCGCCGTGCTGGTGCTGCTGGACGGCGTAGCCATCAACGATCCGGTGACGGGCGAGGCGGACCTGAGCGGGGTGCGCGCGAGCGCCATCGAGTCGGTGACCGTGCTGCCGGGCGCACGCTCGTCGCGCTACGGCCCGCGCGCGGAGGCGGGCGTGATCCTCATCGAGACGCGGCAGCCGGGCGGCGAGCGCACGCTCTCGACCGCGGTCGGCTCACTCGGCGGGCGCTCCGCGGCGCTGGAATGGGGCGGCGTCTCGCCGGCCTGGGGCGCGGGCGTCGCGTGGCGCACGGCGGACGGATCGTTCGACTACGCGATCCCGTCGGACGTCGGCGGTGGGCGGGCGAGGCGGCAGAACGCGGACGTGGAGTCGCTGGACGCGTGGGCGGGCGCGTCGTTCGACGTGCTCGGCGCGCCGCTCCGCGTGCGCGGCGGCGTCGAGCGCATGGAGCGCGGGCTGCCGGGCCGGAGCTTCGCTCCCTCGCCTCAGGCACGGCAGACGCTGGACCGGGCGCGGGCGTCGCTCTCGTGGCGGCACGCGGACGCGCGCAATGCGCTGAGCATCTCGCTCGCGGGCGTGCGCGACGCGCTGCGCTTCCGCGACCCGGCGCCGCCGTTCGGCCTGCCGTACGACGACACGGCCCAGGTCCGCGCCATCGAGCTGCGCGCGTCGGCGCAGCGGCGCCCCGAGCGCACGCTCCTCGACGACGTCGGCGTCGGAGTCGAGGCGCGCTGGCAGCACATCAGAGCAACGTCGCTCTCGAGCGACGCGCCGGAGCGCCGGCTCGACCTGGGCGTCTACGCCCACGCGGGCACGGAGACGAGCGCGCGCGGCATCGCGCTTTCGTTCGGTGCGGAGCTGCGCGCGGACCGGGACCCGCTGGACCACGGTTGGGTGTTCAGCCGTTCGGCGCACGCGCGCGCCGCCACGGACCGCGTCGAGCTGCGGCTCGCCAACCGCAGCAGCTACAGCCCGCCGACGCTGGGAGACCAGTTCTTCCGCGATGCGGTCGGCGTCGAGCCGAATCCCGACCTCCGGCCCGAGCGCGTGCCGTCCGAGTGGGAGGCGGGCGCGGGCGCCCGCGGCACGCTCGGCCGCGGCGTGGAGGCGTCGCTGGACGTCACGCTGTACCGCGGCGACGTGCGCGGGATGATCGTGTGGGCGCCGGACTTCCGGTTCATCTGGAGCCCGCGGAACTTCGACGTGAGGCGAGCGGGCGCGGACGTGCGGGCGGAGGCGACGGCGCTCGCGCGGCGGCTGACGTTCGCGGCGACGCACACCTATGCGCGCGTCGCATACACGACGCAGGGCCCGGCCAAGGGCGAGGGCTGGGGAGAGCAGGTGGTTTATCGTCCCCGGCATACCTCTGTCATCTCGGCGTCCTGGAACGATCATCCCCTCGCCCTGCACCTGGAGGCGCGCTACACGGGTGAGCGCAACACCGATCCCTCGGGCGTCAACGTGCTGCCCGGGTTCTGGACGGTGCACGCCCGTGCGTCGCGGGAGTGGCGCATCTTCGGCTGGTCCGCGAGGACGTCGCTCGACGTCGACCGGCTCCTCGATGAGAAGGACACGCTGATCTTCGGCTTCCCGGATCCGGGCCGCGTGCTGCGTTTCGGCGTCGAGCTGCGGCCCGCCCCCAAAGCTTCGACCACAGCTTCGACACGAGGTCTGCCATGAGAAAACGCGTTCGCGGCGCGCGCCGCGCGCTGCTCGTCCCCGTCGTCGCCGCCTTCATCGCTGCGTGCGGCGGCGACGATGATCTGTCCGGGCCCCCGTCCACGCCCGAGACCGAGCTCGGCGTCGTGCTCAACAGCGTGGAACGCTCGCTCACCGTGTTCGCGGTGGACAGCCCGGACGCGCGGTTCACCATCGGACTGGGGCCGGACGGCAGTCCGGTCGCGCTCGCGGTGCGCGGCGGGCGCGTCGTGGTGCCGATGGGCATCGTTCCCGCCGCGGTGGTCGTGGACCTGGAGCAGCGGGCGGTCGTGCACACGGTGGCGCTGCCGGCGAACTCCGGCGCCACGGGCGCGGCGTTCCTGAACGACACGCTCGCGCTGGTGACGAACCCGAGCCGCAACAGCGTCTCGGTGGTGAACGTGCTGCGCGGCACGGCCGGCGCGGAGATCGAGGTGGGCGAGTACCCGCAAGCGATCGTCGTGGTGGGCGACACAGCGTACGTCATCAACGCGCGCCTCGGCCCGGACTTCCAGCCGACGGGGCCGGGCACCATCACGGTGCTCGCGGGCGTGCCGCCGGCGGTGATCGGCACCATCCAGCTCAGCGGGCTGAACCCCGGCGATGCCGGGGTCGGCGCGGACGGGCGTCTCTACGTGGTGCACTCGGGCCGCTTCGGTCAGGGTGACGGGTCGCTCTCCGTCGTCGATCGCGGCACGCAGGCGGAGCTCCAGCACCACACCGGCTTCGGCGAGTTCCCGGGGAGCATCGCGGTGGACAACGGCGGCCGCGTTTACGTCGGCTCCTTCGGCTACGGGATCGCGGTGTGGGATGCGGCGACGACGTCGTTCGTCCGCTCGCCGGCGAACGCGATCACGCCGGGCGGCGTCCCGTCCAGCGCGGGCGTGGGGCTGGACGGCGCTGGGCGCGTGTACGCGCTCGAGCCGGAATGCACGAAGGCCGCGCGGGTGTTCCGGCTGACTGCGTCGTACGAGGTCGAGGCGGAGGTGCCGGTGGGCGTGTGCCCGATCGCGATCGCGTTCACGACGGTGCGTTAGCGACGGCGCGACGGCTGAGGGGTGTTCGTCGGTGGAGTCGTACGGGGGACTCACTGGCCGCGGAGATCGAGAGGGGGGCCCGATTCGCTGCCCCGGGCGCCTGCGCCCGCCCTCCCGGCTCGCGTCTGAGCGCTTTGCCGGGGCCCGCGGCTGGCGCGCGGGCGAGAAAGTGGCCATCTTGGGGCGGCGTCGAGTGGACCGAGCCGCCCGGGTGGGCCGTGGACGCGGCTTCGGGGGTAGAAGGCGCGGCGACCAGGCGGTGCGCCGTGGCCGGACCGGGACCCCACGGCGCCCGGCGCGAGCACCACCGGCGCGAGCACCAGGAGCAGAGAACGAATGGAAGTTGCGATAGAAGGGCGGGCGGTGGCGCGGGCGCAGCAGAGCCGTGCGGCGATCACGCTGGGCAAGCCGGGGATCGCTGCGTTCATCACCATGGCCGCGGTGGCGGCGTACGTCGTCGCGGGCGGCGGCGTCCCGAGCGCGAGGTTCTTCCACGTGATCGTGGCGACGATGCTCGTGGCCTCGGGCGCGGCCGCGCTGAACCAGGTGCGTGAGGCCGAGGTCGACGGGCAGATGCGGCGCACCCGCCATCGGCCGATCCCGAGCGGCGCCCTTGCTCGGCAGCAGGCCGTGACCGTCGCGGTCGGGCTCACGGTGAGCGGGTTCGCCTACTCGGCGGTGACGCTGCCCTGGCTGACGACCGCGCTGCTGGCCCTGAGTCACGCGAGCTACGTCGTCCTCTACACACCGCTCAAGCGGATCACCCCGCACAACACGCTGGTCGGCGGGATCCCCGGCTCGGTGCCGGTGCTGGCGGGCTGGGTCGCCGCAGGCGCCGCCATCGACGTCGTCGCGCTGGCGCTCACGTTCGTGCTGTTCCTCTGGCAGATCCCACACTTCCTGGCCATCGGCTGGATGTGCCGGGATGACTACCGCGTCGCGGGCTTCCGCATGCTCACCGTGGATGACGTGGACGGCACGGCGACGGCACTCGTCTCAACCGTCTACACGCTGGCGCTGGTGCCCGTCAGCCTCGTCCCGTTCCTGGCCGGCGCGGCGGGCTGGGTGTACGCCGTGGCTGCGGCCGCGGCAGGTGCATGGTACCTGCGGAGCGCGGCCTCCTTCCTGGCCAGCCGCACCGAAGCTCGCGCCCGGGCGATGTTCCTGGCCTCGCTGGCGTACCTGCCCACGGTGCTCGTGGTGCTGGTGGTGGAGAACCTGTTGGCCTGAGCCACGTCTGACCGCGATCCGCCGCCTCCATGGCTGCGGCGGATCGCGACTCCTGCGAGGAGCTCCTCCGCGGTTCGCGTGATCCGGCGTCCGGCCCGCCGGGCGCCAGGCGATCGCGCGTCTTCTCCCTTGCGCCCGACCGCGGCGCGCGGGATCCTGGGCGCGAGCAGGCGGCCATCGCCGATCACCCCGTGAAGGATGCGGCCGAGCCGGCGCTCGACGCGGCCACGACGGCTCCCTGTCCGAACTGCGGCAACGTGACGGCCGGCCGGCGCTACTGCGGCGAGTGCGGCCAGAGCCGCCGCGACCTCAACGGCTGCTCGTCGCCTACGACGCGAGCCTCGCCGGCTCCAACGTGCGGACCGTGATCGCGACCGCTGTGCTGGGGTGGGTGTTGGTCGTCGTGCCAAGCGTCATGGCGCTGCTCCGGGCATAGGCCGGTCGAGCGAGCGCGATGGTGCGCTGGCGGCGCGGACGCTCACACCCGCGCCACCCCGCTTGCCCGCGGATGCGGTCGTGAAGCGATTCTGGCGAACGCCCGCTCCCCGGCTCACCAGGCATCCGCCGTCGTGACTCCATGCGCTGGCTCGCGATCGCCTCGACGGTCCTCGTCGCCGGCTTCCTCACGGCTTCCCCTGGCCTTGCCCAGAACCCGTTCGACTCGATCGACACCCCCCGCGGCAAGTGCAGGCTCTGGGCGCCGATCCCCGGCGGCAGCGATCCGCGTCGGGATGCGGCCTACGACCGCTGCGCACTGGACCGCGCCCCCACGCTGCTCGACGGTGCGCCCATGCCGCCGGCGCCCCGGTGTGGCGCCGCGCTCGGCGACTTCACGGTCATCCTCGACCCGGACGGCACCGTGGACCCACGGCTGACGCGGGCGTGGACGAGAGGCACGGACACGGTTTCCCATCGCCAGGCGCTGGAAACGATCCGCCGCTGGCGGTTCGAGCCGGGGATGCGGGGCGGCACTCCGGTCCGCAGCGGGTTCGTGCTGCGCGTCGCGTCCGGTCCGCGGAACGACACGCTGCCCTCGCGGCCGGAGTGGACGTACAGGCAGGGCCTGGACGAGGACACGCTCTTCGGCACCTGGACCACCGAAGCGCCGCTGCCGCCGTTCCCCCCGGAGCGGGTCGACAGCATCTACATGGCCGTGCTCCGGCGTCTGGTCAGGATGAAGGTGATCGTGCCCGGCCCGCTGGAGCGGTACTGCCTGGTCCTCGAGAGCGGGGACTCGGCGACGCACGCGCGGTGCACGTCGCGGGCGTACGGCGTCCTGTACCCGTCGGACCTCCGCCACCCTCCTGCTGCGCTGGCTCCCTACGGCTGCGAGCGTTCCACGGATGCGGCGCGGATCGTCCTCCCGCGCGTGCACAGGACGGAGAACGACCGTGTGGTGCTCTATCCGAGCGGCGACCGGCTGCCGGACTGGCCACCGGGTTTCGAGGGCCGCACGTACCGCGCGTGGAGCGCACACTGCGTTGGAGATGTGCCCGACCACGGGGAGGTCTCGATCGACTGCTTCGTCACGCCGACGTTGTCGCAGCGGGATCTCGGACGCAGGGAGAGGGAGCACAAGGCCGCTGCCGTGAGCGCGGACGTTGCCGACGCCGACTCGCTTCGCGTCACGGTGATCGCGATGGCGCGGGGCGCTTACCAGGCGGACACGCTGCATGTGGTGGTGCGGCCCGTCCCGCGGCTGAACACGGCAGCGGTTCGCGACTCGATCCATCCGCGCGGCGGTTGGTCGGCCCACTCGCCCCAGGAGGGTTCCGAACTCTACGTTCTCCAGGGCAGTCCTTCGGGCACGGAGCTGCAGATCGTCGAGGTCGAGCCCGGGCCCGCGCCCCATGGCGAGCGCACGAGGTCGTCACGCTGCGGCCCGGGAGGGCTCGCGCGCGGCGATTTCGTGGCGTTCCTCCTGGGCGACGTCGGGGATCGGGCTCGGGCGCCGATCACGCTCTGCTTCTCTGACGGCGCGGCATGCAGCATGTCGTACGTCCTGGACCCGGATCGGCACACGCTGGTCGAGCGGTCGCACCTCACGTTCCGGCTGTCGGATCTACGCGAGGACAGGCGTAGAGGCGAGCAGCTCGTGTTCCGCATTTGCACGGACCCCGCGCCGCCGGGCCCGATGCCGCTGGCCCTGGTCCGGGCGAACGGCCGGTGGCAGGCCCGGGCATGGATCCCGCGGAGAGTCGGGCCCGATGCGTGGGAGTATGGCGCCATCTGGGAGGGAGGGTACCCGCCCGGCACCGGGGTTCGGTTGTACCTGATCGCGCGCTGACCGCAAAGCGCCGTGCTGCCGCGTACGCCGTACCCGGTCACTCGGCGGCCGGCCCCGCCGCCTCGTCGAGCTCCGCCATCAGAGCATCCAGGTCCAGCCCGTGCTTCCGCGCCACCTCCTCGATCGGCAACGCGCCGCCGCAGCACGAGTCGATGCCGTAGCGGTCGAAGACCGCGACGGTGCGTGGGTGCAGCAGCATCACGGTGTTCACCGTCATTGCCGGTGTGATCCGACTGTCCGTCTTCATGTGTCCTTCCCTTCGTGACCGGGGGCACGCGCGCCGTGCAGCACGCGCGGCCGCATGAGCGGTGACGGCGCCGCGTCCAGCGTGCGCCAGATGTTGTAGATGAAGATGCCCGCCGAGACCATGCTGAGCAGCGCGCCGCTGTGCAGGAACGGCGTTGCCAGCCGACCGATGAACGGCCGGAAGATCCAGCCGCCGACGAGCAGCCCCAGCCCGATGTTGGCGACCCAGACGTGCACGACGGCGAGTGCGCGGCTGGGCAGGGGCGAGCCGGCGAAGCGCGGCATCACGTGGTACGCGACGCCGAAGATCATCATGGTGACGAAGCCGAGCAAGTTCGCGTGCACATGCGCGGGTCGCACGACCAGGAGCCGGCCGCCGGGCCACACGGCCATGCCGAGACCGAGCAGCACGCCGACGCCGAACCACACCAGGCTGGCGCGGATGAAGTGACGGACGAACGGCTCCATCAACGTTCCCCCCGTGCCGCCTCATCCAAACGCGCTGCGTCGAGGATCTCGACCTGGCGGCCGGCCTGCGCGATGACGCCGTCCCTCCGCAACGCCGCGAGAGCCCGGGCGACGCCTTCGCGGGTGGTGGCCAGCTCGCGCGCCAACTCCTCCTGTGTCTTCGGCAGCGTGAAGCGGCCACCGTCCCGCAGCACGCCCCTGGCCTCGGCGATCTCCACGAGCGTGGCAGCGACCCGCGAGCGCACGTCCTTCAGCGTGACCTTCGCGATCAGCGCGACCATGCGGCGTAGCCGAGCGCCGAGGTTGCGGATCACGGCATCCGCGATCTCCGGGTTCTCCCGATAGAGCTGTTGGAAGGCGTCCTGCGGCAGGAAGAGCAGGCGGCTGTCCTCGAGCGCGCGGGCGGACGCGGGGTACGGGCCGCCGTCGAACAGCGGGACCTCCGCCACCGGCTCGCCCGGCCCCTGGATGTGCAGGACCTGCTCCCGCCCGGCCGGGCTCGCGCGATGAACCTGGATCCGCCCCTCGAGGACGACGTAGAGCCCATGGCACGGCTCGCCGCGGCGGAAGAGCGTCGCGTTCTTCGGCAGCCGCCGCGTGATGGTACGCGCCGCGACGGCGCGCAGCGCCTCATTGCTCAGTCCCGCGAAGAGCGGGAGGTCACGCAAGATCTCGGCTACGGGGCGAGCGGATGCATCTCCTGTCACCAGCGGCGCCTCCAGCAGCGTGAGAGGGCGAGGGTGAGCATGGCCGGCACGCGACGCACGGCGCGGGGCGCTCGCCGGCCATGCAGCCGCTGTCACGACTCCCCGCGCTTGGTGATCCGCACGCGCCACACCTCCGGGCCCTGCTCGAGGTACTCCCAGCCGAAGCGGCCCGACAGCTCGGCTTCGAACTGGTAGCGCAGCGGGCGAGGATCGTGGTCGTTGATCAGCACGAACGAGTCGCCCGGCGCGAGCGCCTCGAACGTGCGGAAGATCGTCGGGTGCTTCTCGCGCGGCGGAATGACGCGGACGTCCAGCGTCCGCTCCGTCGTCTCATGCATGATGCTCTCCTGATCGGGTGTGCGAAAGGCATCCGCCCTGCGGCGGATGAAAACGCGCACGAGGTCGGGCGCCTGCTCCCGCACCTCGTAGGTGAAGCCGCGCTCCTCGAGGCGCGGCAGGAGGAACCGCGGCACGCGGGCGTTGATCTGCACGAGCGTCGCGCCGGCAGGCAGCCGCTCCAGCGCCTCGAGCGTGCGTACCATCGGCTCGGGCGGCTCCAGGCCGCGGACATCGAGCACGACGACGTCGTCCTCTTGCCCCGTCGCGTCGTTCGCCTCGTCCGGCCCAGCAACGTCCGCGGCGTCCGCGCGCCGCGGCGCGGGTGGCGTGTGCGGACCATCGCGCGAGCCGCTGTCGTGCGCCTCCGCGGCGGCGGAGTTCGTGGCGTCCGCCGTCACCGCCAGCGCTTGCGCCTCGCCCTCGCGCCAGAACCACACGCGCCAGTCGTCTGCAGCCAGCTCCTCGGTCCAATGCGCGAAGCCGTGACGCTGCATGACGCGGTAGAGCGGCACGGGTTCGAAGATCGCGCGCACGCGCAGCACGCCGCCGGCCGGCAGGGCCTCGCGGGCGGCCATGATGCGCGTGAACGGCTCGCGACCGGCGCGCAGGTCCTCGCGGACGTCCAGGTCCACGATGCACTCCGGCGCGATCGCGGCGAGGAACTCCGGCATCGGTTCGCGGAGGCCGGTGGGCGCGGGCGGCGTCCGTGGGATCTTCACCATGCTCCCTCCTGGATCATGCTCGGGTTCCAGCGCGGTTCCCACACGAGGTTCGGCCGCACCTCGGTCACGCCGGGCACGGCGGAGAGCGCGTTCAGGATCCCGTTCGTGATGTGCCGCTCGAGCGGGCAGCCGGGCGTGGTCAGTGTGTACGTCACGGTCACCACGCCGCCCTCTGCCGCGAGCTCATAGACGAGCCCGAGCGTCACGATGTCCAGCCCGATCTCCGGGTCGATCACCGTGCGCAGCGTATCCAGCGCGAGCTCGAGGTCCACGGTAGCGGGCGAGCCAGACCGCGCCGCGGGCGCGGCATCGCCAGCCGGCGTTCCCGGAGCGTGCGGTGCCTGGTCGGCGGCGACGGCGTCATGGACCGGGGGATCGGCGCTGCCCGCCAGTCGCTCCAGCGCGGCGTGGAAGCTCGCATCCATCGGGTTCATTCCGGCCTCCTCCGCAGAACTCGGATCATCTGCACGGTCAGCGTGCCGGCGCCCGCCGCGATCAGCGCGGTGGCGAAGCGCGTCCACGCCGCGGCGCCGGCCAGCACGCCGCCGACCAGCACGAACGTGCCGAGGGCGAGCAGCGCCGCCGCGATGTTCGCGGCGCGTGCGTCGAAGAGGTCGGCGACACGCGGCAGCGGGCGCGTGCCGATGAGCGGACCGTAGCGGTGGTTCCAGACCAGGAACGGCAGGATCTTGTAGAGGTGCCCGGCGACGAACAGGGCGAGGCCGAGGACGAGGGCGGCGCCGTAGGCGGTGGCGAGCCGCGGGGCGCCGAACCCGCGCGTGAGCGTGAACGGCGCGAGCACGAGCGCCAGCGCGAGTACGACGAGCGCTGCGGCGGTGAGCCGCATTCCCGCATCCAGCCGCGGCCGCTTGCGATGACGGAAGAACAGCGCGGCCTGCGCCAGGAACGCGGCCGTGCCGGTCGCAATGAGCAGCGCCGGCAGCGTGTAGCCCGCGATGTCACCCATGTGATACCCGGCGACGAGGAGCATCACGCCGGCGCCGATCAGCGCCGCCGCGGCCTTCGCCGGCCACAGCGGCGCGCCGTGGCTGACCAGGAACATGGGCAGGAGGTGGCGCGCGACGCCCACCACCACGAGCAGCACCCAGCCCGCAGCGGCGATGTGGGCGTGCACTCCGAGCACGAGCAGCCGCGAGCCGCCGAGATAGCCGTAGTGCCGATTGCCCGCGAGCGTGACGCCGAGCGCGACCGTCGCCGCGAGGAAGAAGGCAGCGCCGGCCAGGCACCACCAGGTGAGATCGCGGCGTGAGATGCGCGCGAGCGTGAGCGCGGCGTTGCCGACGAACAGCAGCAGCCCCGTCCCGAACAGAGCCGCGCCAGCGAACAGCGTGATGCGCTGCGCCGTGAGGAGTCCCGCGACGAACAGAAGGATGCCCGGGGCGTGGAGCGCGAGCGTCGCGTGCGCCGTGCGGGTGGAGCGGATCGGCTCCCCCAGCACGACCGGGAAGAGCTGGCACAGCGCTCCGAGAATGGACGTGGTGACCCAGCCGAGCGTGAACAGGTGCGTGACCGCGACGACGCGCGGCAGCGGGAACATCCCCTGCGCGAGCTCGGGCGAGATCCACACGAGCCCGGCCGCGCCGAGCGTCCAGAACAGCAGCGCCGCAACGAAGTGCGAGCCCGGCAACGCCAGCGGGGGCGAGGACGCGCCCGTGATGTCCGCACCGCGCGGCAGCGGCGCGCGAGGCGGGACGGTCGCGTACGCTCTCATCGTGCTCCCACCTCCTCCACGGGCCGCGCGCCGATCGCGTGCGCGACGCGCTCCGCGATCGCATGGAACGCCCGGGCCGTCGCGCCCTCGGGGCGTGCCACGACCGGCGCTGCGCCCGCATCCTCGTCCGTGACGACGTCTTCCTCGAACGGCACCACGCCGAGGAGCGGCACACGGGCTTGCCCAGCGAGCCACTCGCCGCCGCCGCGGCCGAACGGGTACGAGCGCCGGCCGCACTCGCACTGCGCCCAGCCCATGTTCTCGACGACGCCCAGGACGGGCACGTCCAGCTTGACGAACATCTCCGCGGCCTTCGCGGCTTCGAGCGCGGCGAGTCGCTGAGGTGTGGTGACGACGACGGCGCCGTTCACCACCACGGACTGCGCGAGGGAGAGCGGCACGTCGCCCGTGCCGGGCGGGAGGTCCACGACCAGCACGTCCAGCTCGGGCCACAGCACGCCGCGCGAGAACTGCTTCACCGCCTTGCCGACCATCGGCCCGCGCCACACCGCCGGCGACTGCGGGCCGAGGAAGAAGCCGAAGGAGACGACGGCGAGCCCGTGCGCCTCGAGCGGAAGGATGCGCCCGTCGCGCAGCTCGACGCGCTGCGCGCCGTCCTCGATCCCGAGGATCACGGGGATCGAAGGGCCGTAGATGTCCGCGTCCAGGAGACCGATGCGGAGCCCGAGCGCCTTCAGGGCGAGGGCGAGGGCGAGGTTGGCCGCGACCGTGCTCTTGCCGACGCCGCCCTTGCCCGCGCCGACGGCGACAATGCGCGCGACGTTCGGGAGCCGGCCTCGGTCGGCCCATGGGTCGCGGACCGCGGGCGCTGCGTGCCGTCCCGCGATCGGGAGCCGGCCGGGCGGCAGGATCTGCACCTCGGAGCGCACCGCGCCGGCGGCGGCAAGGCGCTCCCGGATCGCGGCGCGCAGGAGGTCCGGCACCTCCTCGCGCCTGGTCGAGAGCACGAGCGAGACGTGCACGTGCCCGTTCCGCACCGCCACGGAGCGGACCAGCCCGAGCGAGACGATGTCCCGGTTCAGTCCGGGGTAGGCCACCTCCGCGAGGGCGGCGCGGACCTCGGCCTCGGTGATGGGGTGGGTGGGCGTGCTCATGCTGCCTCCAGGCGCGCGGCGCCCGCCGCCTCAGCAGGCCAGTGCGGTGGTCCGCCGAGTGGCTGCGGGGAACGGCGGGGTGCGCCGATTGAGAACGTTTCTCAACTAGAGGAAGGTTGGCCCGGCCGGAGCCGGCGCGCTGTGACGGAAGTCACAGGACGGGAGCCGGGGCGCTCGCGTCGGGGAGAGGCGGGCCGGGCAAGGGCGAGGGGGTGGGAGAGCGGTGACGGCTGCCCCGCCCCCAGGGGGCCGGACGCCACAGCGTCGCACTCGACGCTGTTCGTCCGAATGAGGGGGCGTCATGACGGCTCGAGCAGCTCGAACCTGCCGTTGCGGAAGTCGAGGCGCAGGGCGCGGCCGGCGGCGATGTCGCTGCCGAGGACGCCGTCGAGGTCGAGCGAGCGGGTGGCGTTCTGCTCGTGGATGTCGATGTGGCGGAAACGGACGCGCCAGTGGTCGAGGATGAGGGAAGCAGAGTTCAGGATCTGAACAGTGACGGTATCGAAGCCGCCCGCGCCACCGACGCGGCGTGTGCGGCTGCCGTCGGCCCCAACCCCGGCGGCCTCGAGGAACGACGGTGTGAGGAAGGACCTGGCGGCGCCGGTGTCGAGGCCGAGGAGGAGAGGTCGGCCGTTCTCGGTGCGCGCCGCGACGACGGGATACCCGAGCCGGGAGAAGTTGCGCGGCATGACGGCACGTTCCGCGGGCCGCTGCACGGTGAGGCGCCGGGCGGCGAAGTCGATGGTTACGTCGAGCTCGCGGATGATGGGCCAGCCGAGGATGCCGTGGATCTCGAGCTCGCCGCCGGGGAGCTCGGGGTCTCGGAAACGCAGGTCGGCGGCGTCCAGGACAACCGCCGGATGGTTTCGGACGACGACGGGCCCGATCCGGAGCTCATCGCGATGATGGCGGGCGCGCGGCAACGTCGCGGCCCGTCGCCGTTCCAGCGCTGGCTCCCGGTTCTCCAATGGCGATGGCGGCGCCCGTCACCCGCATCGCAGTGCGCTCGCCGCGCACCATCACGCTGGTCGATGTGAAGGACATCTCACACGTCGAGGCGGAGGGCCGCTACGCGCGCAGCCACGCCGAGGGCAGGCAGTATCTCGCGCAGCACTCGCTGGCCGAGCTGGAGCGGATGCTGGATGGCGCCCGGTTCGTGCGCGTACACCGCTCGGCCATCGTGAACCTTGAGCGGATCCGTTTGCTTCGAACTGAGGCCTATCGGGACTTCGAGCTGCTGCTCGACGACGGCGCGGCGGTGCGCCTCTCGCGCGACTATCGCGCGCGGCTCGAGGCGGCGCTCGGGGTGCGGTTGGGAGGGGCGTTTACCCACCCGCCCCGCCCATCGCCTTCCCCACCGCCGCCACCAGATCCTGCTCCTCGCCCGCCCCGGTGTACACGACGCGACCGTCGGCGTCGAGCACGACGACGTACGACGTGGTGGGCGCCTGGAACGCGCGGGTGGCGCGGCCGCGGGTGTCCCACAGCACACGGCCGGGCAGCGGGTTGCGCTCCAGGTGGCGCTTGACCGCGCGCTGCGACTGGTTCACGGCGATCGCCATGATGATGAGCTCGACATCGTCGCCCCAACGCTCGTGGACCCTGTGGATCTCCGGCTCGAGCGCCTTGCACACGGGGCACCATGTCGCCCAGAACTCGATGACCACCGGCTTCTTGCCGATGAACTGCCCGAGGTCCACGGGGTTGCCGTCCAGGTCCTCGACCTGCACCGGCTCCGGCCTGGCGCCGATGGGCAGGCCGATGTCCTGCGCGCGGAGCGTGGCGGGCGCGAACGCGGTGAGCACGAGCATCGCGGCGGAAAGCGCGCCAGCGCGCACCGCGTGGCGCCGCGGGCGGGTGGAGCGTGAGGCGGCCATCACAGCACCTTCCACATCTGGAAGAAGTAGTACGCGGCCATCGCGAACATGATCGCGCCGCCGGCCTTCTTGATCCAGACCATCCACGGCCCGGAGCGGGGCAGTGCGGCCACGGCCCCGGAGAACAGGCCCACCACGACCAGCAGCGCCGTCATCCCGAGCGAGAAGACGAACAGATAGATGAAGCCCAGCACCGCGCTGCCGGTGGTGGAGACCCAGGTCAGCACGGCGGCGAACGCGGGCGCGCCGCACGGCGCGGCGACGAGGCCGGAGGTGGCGCCGAGCAGGAAGACCGCCGGGTAGGTCCCGCCGCCGAGGCTCCCGGCCCAGGCGGCGAGCCGGCGCGGCGCGTTGACCGGGATGACGTCCAGCATGGCCAGCCCGAAGACGACGAGCAGGCAGGCGATGGCGAAGAGCGCCCACGGGCTGGATGACACGGTGCCGAAGACCTGGCCGGAGAGGCCGGCGATGAGCCCGAGCAGGGCGTACAGCAGCGCGAGGCCGGAGACGTAGGTGAGCGTGAGGCCCGCGACCCGGAGCCGCGACGGCTCTTCGCCCTGCGCCCGCGCCGTGCTGGCGATGAGCCCGGCGGTGATCGGGATCATCGGGTAGATGCAGGGCGTGAGGCTGGTCAGCACGCCCGCGCCGAAGAGCGTGGCGATGGCGAGGAGCGGCTGGTCGTTGAGCGTCTGGCCCGACTGCAGCGCGGCGGCGAGCGTCGCGATCGGCATGGGCAGGTCCGGGCAGTGGAGCGTCGTTGCGCGCGCCCCGGGCCGGTCCGTGACTCCGGGCGTGTCGGGCCCGGGATCGGCGGCCGGCGGGCTCGGGGCGACGTCGGCCTCCTTTTGAACACGCGGGCGGCGGCCGAGGTTCGCGCCGCCGCGCCCCGGCGCCCCTCGCTCTTGAAACCAGCGGGCGGGACGGTCCGTACGGTTGGGCGAGAGGGTGGTCGAGGTCGGGTCGGTGGGTGGCGTTGAAAACAAATGAACTCAGATGATAGAGCGATGGTCGAGCTGACGTTGATCGTGATCGCGGGGCTGGCGACGCTGGTCCTGCTCCGGCCGACGGAGCGCCAGCGGGCGTATGCGACGCGCCCGGTCTGGCGGCACCGGCCGCGAGGCTGGAGGCGGCTCGCGTGATGTAGGGCGGGCCGCGCCATTGGCTGTGTCCGTGTGATGTAGCGGGCCGCGCGAGCGGCGCCGCACCGGCGCGAAGGCGCGGGCAGTTCGCCGCGGATCCGGAGCGCCGGGCCGTCGGGGGCGGATCCTCTCTCCGGGCGGGGTCTCGCCCCCGCGGTGTTTTTCGGCCGGGGCAGGGCGGCGCCCCCGGCGGCCCGGCGGCGGCCGGCGGCCGCTGTCGAGGCCCCGGGACCCTCGGCCCGGCCGCCGGCCCCGGGCCGATCTTCGGCCGGAGGTCCGTCATATCCTCGCGGGCCGGGGCGTTTTTCGGTAAACCGAAGGGGAAGCCGGGCCGACGCGGTGGGCAGGGGTGGGATTGACTTTTCCACCCCAGGCGCAGCAGTATGGCCCCAGCTCTCCCCGGGCCGGGTCAGGGCCCGCTCCGGGCAGCGCTGACGCGGCCCGGATGAGCCCGGTGCCGGCGAGCAGGGTCGATACAGGTCTCCAACCGCAGAAATCCGAATGACGAGGGCAACCTCCACCCCGGGCGGTCGCCCGGTGGCGGCCGGTCGCATACCCGTTGCGAGCGGGTGTGCCGTGGCACCGGTCGAGCGTACGCTCCGGCTGAAGGATTTCCGTATCCGTGTGTACGGCGACGTCGCGGTGGCGATGGGCGAGGCGAGCGCCGCAGGGGCGGGCGAGGACGATGTCCGCTATCACGTGACGCGGGTGTACGAGTGGCGGCAGGGCCGCTGGCGACGCGTCGCGGCGGATGCGACGCCGCTGCTGCGGCGCGACGGGCGCTGACCGCACGACGAATGCGGCGCCGCGCGCGCACGACGCTGTGCGCGACGTCGACGCCGCAACGCCCCACGTGCGCCTCGCGGAGGCGGGCCTCAGCTCGCGTCCGCGGGCTCCAGCCGGACGACGGACGTGGCGCCCCCGCCGCGGTCGTCGAGGGCGAGGTAGATGAAGCCGTCGGGGCCCTGCCGGACGTCCCGGATCCTGCCGAACCCTTCGAGTAACACCTCCACGTTGGTCACGCGCCGCCCCTCGACGGTCAGGCGGGCGAGCTGCTGACCGGCCAGTCCGCCGACGAAGAAGCTCCCCCGCCACTGCGGGAACGCGTTGCCCGTGTAGATGAGCAGCCCCGACGTCGCGATGGACGGGACCCAGTAGTGCACGGGCTGCTCCATCCCCTCGCGGTGGGTGGAGACGTGGATCGTGTCCCCGTTGTAGTTGATGCCGTAGCCGATCACGGGCCAGCCGTAGTTGCGGCCGGGCCGGATGAGGTTGAGCTCGTCGCCGCCGCGCGGGCCGTGCTCGTTGGCCCACAGCTCGCCGGTCTCGGGATGGATTGCGAGACCCTGCGGGTTGCGGTGGCCGTAGCTCCAGATCTCGGGCAGCGCGCCCTCGCGGTTCACGAACGGGTTGTCCGCGGGAACGCGGCCGTCCTCGTGCAGGCGGATGATGGTGCCCTGGTGGTTCGAGAGCTGCTGCGCCGGGTGCTGCTCGGCCGTCGCGCGGACGGGCGGCGCGCCGCGGTCGCCGACGCTGAAGAAGATGTAGCCGCGGCCGTCGAACACGAGGCGGGACCCGAAGTGGAGGCCGGTGTTGCTCCACGCCTTCGCCACGAAGATGTCGTGCACGTCCACCAGGCGGTCGCCCTCGAGCCGGCCGCGGGCGACGGCGGTGGTGCCCTGGCTGCCGTCTTCGTTCGGTTTCGAGTAAGTGAGGTAGATCAGCCGGTTGTTGGCGAAGTCGGGGTGCGGCACGACGTCCAGCAACCCGCCCTGGCCCTGGGCGCGCACCGCCGGCACGCCCTCGACCGGGTCCGGCAGGAGCTCGCCGTTGCGGACGATGCGCAGCCGGCCCGGCCGCTCGGTGATGAGCATGTCGCCGTTGGGCAGGAACGCGATGGACCACGGGTTCACGAGCCCTTCGGCGACGGTGACGACGCGGAAGTCGTGGTGCTGCGACCTGTGGACCGCCGGCGCGGCGCCGGTGGACTGCCCGTGCGCATCGCCGCCCGGCAACGTGGCCGCGACGAGGAGAGCGGCCACACGGATGGAGAGGGTGCGAAGCATGTCGTCCCCCTGCGGTGTCTGACACGTGTTCGGTGAACGCGTGAAAGCTAGGGGGAGCGGGCGGCGGGCACAACGCGGCGGGTGGTGCGGGCCGGCCTGCGCGTCGCTCAGGGCATGCCGCGGGCGCCGGCCAGCGGACGGGCCTGGGAGCGCGGCCCGGCCGCCGCAGCGCTGCAGATCGCCAGATGCGTTGCAGACTGCGGGACGCGTGGGGGACGCGTCTCGTCGGACAGGCGAGAGGGCAGGGGCGCGTCGCGCGCCGCGGCGGTCAACGGGGCACCGGGAACCGCACCAGCGCCATGCCGCCGCCGCCGCAGTCACGACAGCCGGGGAGCGGCTTGCCTCTGCGCTCGGTGCACCAGCAGAGCCGGAACGCGTCGCGGCCCGCAACGACGGACGCCCGGGCCGAGGGCTTGCGGTTCCGGCGGAGCTCGGTCGGTCGGACCGGCGGGGTCGGGGGCATCGTCATCGCTCGCATGGTTCGTTCTCGTCTCCGGAGAAGATCCACCGCGGCGACTTCTTCGGCAAGGGCCGGGCCGGAACGGCGGCGGGGAGGGGCGGCGAAGGTTGCCCGCGCCTCAGGCGAAGGGGAGCCGCGCCTCAGCCGGCGTACGCGATCCTGTAGATGACCCCGTTCGTGTCGTCGGACACCAGCAGCGCCCCGTCCCTCGCCACGGCGATGCCGGCGGGGCGCGCGAAGTAGGAGCGACCGTCGCCGAGGAGGAAGCCGCTGACGAAGTCCTCGATGGCGACGGGGCTGCCGTCGCGGAAGCGGATGCGGACGACCTTGTAGCCCGAGGCCGGAACGCGGTTCCACGAGCCGCGCATGGCGACGAACGCATCGCCGCGGTACTCGGCGGGGAACATCGCGCCGTCGTAGAACGCGAGCCCGATCGGCGCGCTGTGCGCGGTGTAGGTGAGCACCGCAGGCTGTGTGCGTGCGCAGTACGCCTCCCTGGTCATCCCCTCGGGCATGATGGCGAAGAGCTCGTCCACCTGCTGGCGCCCGTAGCAGAACGGCCAGCCGTAGTCGCCGCCCGCAACGATGCGGTTCAGCTCTTCGGGCGGCGTGTCATTGCCGCGCCAGTCCGTGCCGTGGTCCATGCCCCACAGCTCGCGGGTCTGCGGGTGGAAGGCGAAACCGATGGTGTTGCGCAGCCCCCGGGCGTAGAGGGTGCGAGCGGTGCCATCGAGCCTCGTCCTGATCAACGCTGCGTGCTCGGGGTTCGTCTCGACGCACGCGTTGCACGTGCTGCCGATGGAGATGTAGAGCATGCCGTCGGGGCCGATCGCGAGCGTGCGGTTGGGGTGCTGGCCGCCGTCCGGCAGGTCTGCGATGAGCGTGCGCGGCGTGCCGAGTCGGCCGTCGCCGCGCACGTCCGCAACGTAAACGGCTGTCGGCGCGGCGAGATACGCGCGGCCCTGGTGCAACGCGATGCCGTGTACGCCCTCGATGCCGGAGACGACGACGCTCTGCTCGTCCGCGCGGCCGTCGCCATCGCGGTCGCGGAGCAGCACGACATCGCCCGTGCGCGGCCGCGTGATGTACACACCCCCGTCCGGCGCAACGGCCATCATCCGCGGGTTGCCCATGCCCGTGGCGAACACATCCACGCGGAAACCGGCGGGCGTTTGCAGCCGGCCGAGCATCGTCATGTCGAACTCGCGGCGATGCGGCGTGAATGTGTAGCCGACGACGCGCTCGGCTTCGGGCGGTGGCGGCGCCGGCTGCGCGCCGGGCTCGCCGGGTTCGGGGGTGGGCCCGCACGCGAGCAGCAGGAGCATCGTGGCGCCGGTGGTGGATCGGAGCGTGGAGCGGTCCAAGACCATCGCCTGTCCTCACCGCGGCGGTTGCCTGCGCTTTCGGAGGCACCGCGGCGGGTGCAGGCGGTGTGCCGGCGTGCGGATGGACTCCACCACGCGGCAGGCGGCTGGAGAGCGTGGCGATGGGGCGTTGGTCGGCGTGGTGGAGGGTGTGCGCGGGCGGGTCGCCGCGTGCTCACGAAGGGTGCGGCGATCGGTGTGCGAAAGCGGCACGGCCACGGCGCGGGCACGTCGCACCCTGCCCGCTCACTCCTTGCGCTCCGGCCGCGTCAACGGTTTGATGCGGCGGCCGGCGGCAGAGTCCTCGATGAGCGTCTGGAGCCGCTTGCGCCTCGTCTCCTCGCGTTTGGCGCTGATGACCCACCACGTCGCGGCCTTTCGGTACGACGGCGGCTGCGCCTCGAAGAACGCCCAGGCCTCCTTCCGCTTGCGGAACTCCGTCTCCATCCACGGCTCGAACGCGACCGCGCCCTGCTCGAACGAGTAGCGACCCTGGAGGTCCTCGCGGCGGTTCTGGAACGCGGCGAGGCCGGCCGGCCGCATGCGGCCGGCCGCGATCAGTTCCTGCGCGGTGCGGATGTTGACCGCGCTCCAGATGCTGTTCGGCTTGCGCGGCGTGAAGCGGATGCGGTAACTGTGTTCGTCGATCGAGCGGCGCACGCCGTCGATCCAGCCGAAGCAGAGCGCCTCGGCCACGGCCTCGGGCCAGGTGATGCTCGGCTTGCCGGTCCCCTTCTTGTAGAAGCCGACCCACAGCTCCTTTGCCTCCGCGTGGTTGCGCTCGAGCCAGCGCCGGAACTCGGCGGCCGTGGCGAAGAACGTCGCGTCGCCTGTGGGAGCCATCGTCACTCGTGGTCCTCCATGGATCTGGCGCAGCAGCCGCCGAAGGATGGGCGCCGCGCGATCCTGCACCTGGATGTCGAACGCCTGCGCGGCTCCGCCCGGTCGACCGCTACGCGCCCGCGGCTGATCGTCATGGCCTGACCACCGGCGCGATGACGAGCCGCTCCACGTCCACCTCGTCGCGCTCGGCGAAGCCGATGCGGTCGCCGGGGAGGAACACGAGCGGGGACGGCGTCTCGGGCGGCAACGAGCCGGTGTAGTCGCCGGTCGCGTCGAACACGTCGATCGGGCCGGGCGAGCCGTCGAGCCCGCCCGAGCGCCGGACCCACAGCGAGCCGTCCGGCGCGAGCGCGACGGCGCGCACGATCTGGAGCTCCGGCGCGTAGCCGTGCTTCTCGATCCTGTCGGCGGCCGCGATGTTTCAAGGCGCGAGGGGGGGCCGGTGGGGAGCTCACCCACCACGGCGCGGGCGTCGGCCGCGGTGATCGGACGCGGCTCGATCGGGCGCCGGATGCTGCGCACCAGCCTGCCGCCCTCATAGAACTCCGCGACGTAGGCGGCGCCGGTCGCGACCGCGATGCGGCTCCCCCGGCGCGTCCAGCGGACCTGGGGTGCGAACAGCGTGGGCAGCGTCAAGTTCATCCCGCAGCTCGGAGAGTGTGCGGTCTTCGAGAGCGGAAGCACGCGGGTAAAGAGGACCGCCGTGTCCGCGCCTGCGATGTGCAGCAGTCTGACCGGCCGCTCGTCGGAGCCGCCGTAGCGCGCCCGGTCGAGTGCGGCGAGCCCGTCGGCCAGCGCGTGCACGATCGGCTGACCCCGCAGGGATCGGCGGGAACGGGAACGCGACCTGCGGTAGCACGGCGCCGTCCGGGCCGAAACGGACGAGGGCGCCCTTGATCAGGTCATGCACGTGTACGACGCCGTCCGCGCCGAGGGAGAGCGTGTGTGCGTCCCGAAACTCGCCGGGGCCGCCGCCCTCGCCGCCCGCCATCCAGCGCATGCGGCCTGTGGAATCGAATGAAACCACGCGCGCGTTCGTTGCGTCTAGGATGCAGAGGTTGCCGTCGTCGTCGGCCTCGACGAGGCCCTGGCGGACGCGGTAGAACGACTCGGGGCCGTCCGGCGCGCCGCCGAGCACGCGCTCGCGCTCGAAGCGCCACGTGAGCACGCGGTCCCGCGCCGGGCCGACGACGATCTCGACGCCGGCGGAATCCGCGCGGACGGTCGCGCCGGGTGCGCGCCCGCCGCCGCACGCGGCGTGGAGGGCGAGGCGGCAGGGGAGAGGCCTCATGGTGTCCTCCGCGAGGAGGTGGGTGGGGGTCGGGCGGTGGGCTGCCCGCGCCGTGGCGTCGGCGCTATGTTCGGGGCTCCGCCGCGCACGCGCAAGGCGGTCGGACCCGGGGCGGACCCGGCAACCCGTTGTGGACCGAACCGGCCGCCGGCTACGTTGGCTGGAGATGCGTCAGGAGCGGGAGATCGAACACGGAGCGTCCCCATGCGTACCCGGTTCCTCAACCTGGCACTCCTCGCGGCCCTGCTCGTCGGGAGCGCGCTGGCCTATCCGCGGTTGCCGGACCGGATCCCCGGGCACTTCGGCCTGGATGGCACGCCCACTCGCTGGGTGGAGACATCACCGGCCTCGTGGTTCTTGCTGCCGCTGATCGCGCTCGGGCTGAACCTGCTGCTCTACGCCATGGCGGCGCTTGCCACGCGCGACGCGCGGTTCGTGAACCTGCCGGGCAAGGAGCGCCTGCTCGCGCTGCCCATCGAGCGCCAACGCGAGGTGCTTCGCAGGGTGCGCGAGGGGATGGACGCGCTCATGGCGCCGACGACGCTCGCCTTCTGCCTGATCCAGCTCGCGATCTACCGCTCCGCCATCGGGATGGGCGGCCGGGTCGAGATCATCGCCGCCCTGCTCCTCGTGCTGCTCGGCTCGACCATCGGCACCATCAGCTTGCTGGTGCGGACCCAGGCCGAGCTGGACCGCCAGGTCCGGCTGGAGCACGAAGCGGCGATGTCCTGAGCCGGGGCCTCACGACCGTACCCTCGCCCCGCCCGCTCCCTGGCCCTCTCCTCGGGTCTACGCGCGGACCGGCGCGTGCTCGCGGTAGTACGCGATGAGGTCCGTGCTCACCGGTTCCGCGCCGAGCTGACGAAGCATGGTGATCACCTGGCCCCGGTGGTAGGTCGAGTGGTTGACCACGTGCCGGAGCATCTGGGCCATGGTGTTGGTGAACGGCTCGCCCTTGACGTTCCGGTACGACACCGCGCGGCGCAGGTCGTCCTCGCCCAGAGAATCGATGAACTCCTTTTGCTCGCGCTCGAACTCCGCCCAGCGCGCGCGGATCGCGTCGAGCGTGGACAGGTCCCAGGAGTCAGGGAGACCCGTGGGCGAGGTGCCTTTCCACCGGGACAGCCAGAGCCATTCGGCGCCGAGGATGTGCACGAGCGTCGCGCGGATGGAGGGGAAGCTGCTGCCGAGATCCTTGTCGAGCGCTTCGGGGCCGAGCTTCGCCGCGGCGTCGAGGATACGGCGGTTGGCCCAGCGGTTGTAGGCGAAGAGCTCGCGCAGTTCGTCGATCATTGTCATTCTCGATCCATCGTGTCGTTGTCGTTGGGCGTTCACCGGTTCTCCGATCCGGCCGCCGGGGCGAACTCGAGGAGCGCGACGCGGACCACGCCGAGCGAGTCGGTCGTGATGCCGAGCGCGCGGTCGAGGTCCACGAAGCCGTCGTCGAGCCAGATGCGCGCGGGCCAGGTCACGCGCGCGAAGAGCTTCCCATCAGCGGAGTAGACGTCTGCCTCGCTCGGCTGGCCCTGGGCGACGCTCCGCCGCACCCACAGGCGGCCGGCGCGGTCGAAGAACAAACCGGCGAGAGGCGGCTCTCGTTCCGGGACGCGGAAGCGGGCGCCGTCGGGGGCGGCGCCGATGCTCTGGAGTTGTGCAGCGATCCGCTTCTCGGCCCACTGCGCTTCCTCGGGGCTCAGAGGTGGAACCGGAAGAGAGTGGCTGCCTCGGCGGCGGGGTCGTAGCGGTGCCCGACGTCGATCAGGTGGCCGTCCGCGCTGAACGTGAGGGGCGCAGCGTAGTTCACGTCGCTGTGCGCCATTCGGAGCTGTCGGACGTCGGTCGCGCCGCCCGCGTCGATGCGGCACGCGGTGTAGCGGGCGTTGCCGACGTCGCGCATCCAGAGCAGGCCGGCGCGGTCGAACGCCAGACAGCAGGGCTGGCGCATCTCGCCGGGGCCGCTGCCTGCGCGGCCGAAGGAGAACGAGTGCGTGCCATCGGGCGCGAAGATGCGGACCTCGTTGGCCTGGCCGTCTGCGACGTAGATGCGGCCGCCAGCGTCCAGAGCGAGGCCGGACACCCGGCCGAACAGGTAGGCCGGCTCCCCTTCGGCCTCGCCGATTTGGAGCGTGACGGTGGCGCTGAGCGTTTCGATGTCGGCGTCGAGGGCTGCGCTGTCGGCGTCCCGCGGCCCAGCGCCGTACGCTGCGAGGACGGAGACGAGGAAGACGGTGGCGTAGGTCCGCGTGGTGGTTTCCATGATCGGATCTCCGGTCTGACGTACAGGTGAGGCGTGGGCCCGTGGACCACGCCGACTGCAGCCACACTGGAGTATCGCGACGCGTGCGCGCCGCGGCCCCTACCGCACGGTGATGCTGACCGAGTCGGCGCGGCCGCTGGGCCACTCCGCCCGGACCACGTGCGTGCCCGGCTCGAGCCGCCAGCGAGATCCCTCGATCGGCCGGCCGTCCACGAACCAGCGCACGGGCTCGTCCGGCGTCGCTCCGGCCGCGGCGAGCGGAATGGTCGCGTAGCGCGGGTCCACGCCCACCGGCCGCTCGTACACGTCGCCGTCCTGTGGTGAGAGGATCCGGTAGGCGACGTCGTTGCCTCCGTCCTCGGGCCCGGTGTCCGTGATCCCGGCGGCCGCGAGCGCCGCGTCGGCGCCGTACTGCGCCGCCCACTCCGCGTACTCGGGCGGCAGCACGGTCCGACCGCCGCGCTGCCAGTCGTCCTCGCGCGTGGGTTCCGTGCCGGGCAGGAACCACTCGGTCATGGATGGACACTCGGGCGTGGCGCGCAGGCCGGAGAGGATGCAGACCTGCACCGGCACGGCGCCGACCATGTCCGGCGTCGGCAGGTTGCCGGGCGGATAGCGCCGTGCGGTGAGCAGCGCGGCGCGGTGGAGCAGCGGCCCCGCGCCGGTGACGCCGCTCACGCCCTGCATCGGCCGGCCGCTGAAGTTGCCCACCCACACCGCGACGGTGAAGTTCGCCGTCGTCGCGACCGCCCAGTTGTCCGTGAAGTGCCGGCTGGTGCCGGTCTTGGTCGCGGCGGGGAAGGGCAGGTCCAGCGCGGACCCGACGCCGAAGCCCGGGATCCGCGCGACCGGGTCGCTCAGGATGTCCAGCACCAGCGCGGCCGCGCCGGCGGACATGAAGCGACGGCCGCCATCCGCTGCGGCTGCATTCGCTTCCGCCTCGTCCAGGGACCACGTCACCGGCCGCCACACGCCGCCGTTGGCGATCCCGCGATACGCGTTCGCCAGCTCCAGCAGCGTGACCTCGCCGTTGCCCAGCGCGAGGCCGAGGCCGTAGTGGTCGGCGCTGCGCGTGAGGGATGCGAAGCCGGCGTCGTGGAGCGTGGCGAGCAGCGCGCCTACACCCACACGTTCAGCCAGATCGACGGCGACGACGTTGTACGAGCTCGCCAGCGCCTCGCGCAGGCGCACCGGGCCGCGGTACTTCCGGTCGTAGTTCCGGGGCGTGTACGGCCCCGTCGGCGTCACGAACGTGCGCGGCACGTCGGGCAGCACGGTGGCGGGCGAGTAGCCGCGGTCGAAGGCGAGGCCGTAGAGGAAGGGCTTGAGGGCGGAGCCGGGCTGCCGCGGCGAGACCACCATGTCCACCTGGCCGGCGCTGTCCGCCCAGAAGTCCGGCGAGCCGACCCACGCGAGCACGCCGCCGGTCGCGTTCTCCAGCACCACGACGGCGGCGTGGCGCACCGCGCGGTCCCGCAGGTGATGCACGGTGTGGCGCACCTCCGCCTCGAGCGCGGTCTGGAGGTCCAGGTCGAGCGTCGTGCGCCGCACGCCGTGGGGCGCTCCGTCCTCACGCGAAAGGATGTACGTGGTGAAGTGCGGCGCGAGGAAGCGCGAATCTGCGCCGGCGCCGAGCACGGGCTCTTCCGCTGCCCGCGCCGCGTCCTCGGGCCGCGCGTGGCCCAGCGCGACCATGCGCTCGAGCACGAGCGCGCGGCGTTCGCGCGCGCGTTCGGGTGAGACGAGCGGGTTGTCCCGCGATGGTGCGCGCGCGAGCCCGGCGAGCAGCGCGGCCTGCCCGAGACTCAGGTCCGCCGCGCTCGCGCCGAAGTAGAGCCGCGCCGCCGCTTCCACGCCCACGGCCGCCTGGCCCAGCGGCACGCGGTTCAGGTACGCCTCCAGGATCGCGGACTTGTCGAGGTGCGCCTCGATCCGCAGCGCCCAGAGCGCCTGCCGCACCTTGCCGAGCCAATTGCGCGGCATGGGCCGCAGCATGCGCGCGAGCTGCATGGTGATGGTCGAGCCGCCCGCGACGATGCGCCGCGCGGCCAGGTTGTCCCGCAGGGCGCGCGCGGCCGCGCGCGGGTCCACGCCGCGATGGTCGAAGAACCGGCGGTCCTCCGCCGCGAGGAACGCCTGGATCAGCTCGGGATCCATCTCGGCGAGCGGAAGCCACCCGCCGCGGCTGCCGTCCGGCGCGCGGGTGGTGCGCAGCACGCGGCCGTAGCGGTCCTCGAGCACGAGGCCGGGCACGGGCCCGGGCCGCGCGACGTCCTGCGGCAACGGCCAGGCGATCCACGCGGCCGTTGCGGTGAGCGGCGCGAGCGTGAGCGCGCCGAAGGCGAGGGCGAGGGCGAGGGCGCGACGCCGGCTGCGCAGGCGGCCGCATGCACCCGCCGCGCGCTCGAGAACGGAAGCGACCGGGCGATGTGCGCTGCGCAAGCGGCCGCCCACGCGATCGGCGCCGGAGCGGACCCGAGCGGCGGCGCAGTGCAAGACCGAGCCGACCGCCCTCCCCCGCATCACTGCCCGCGCTCCACCGTGAACGTCCCGCCGGCCGAGCGGCCGTTGACGCCGGGGTTGTACATCTCCTCCGCGTGGGCGGGCGGGTAGAGGAACGTGCCTGCCGTCGTCGCGCGGGCGAGGTACGTGGCGGTGTACGTGCCGGGCCAGAGCACGGTGGCGGAGTAGACCACGCGGTCGTCCCGCATCTCCTTGTGGTCGAACGCGGACCACACGCCGGCGTCCCACGACCCGAAGTACCACGACCACTGCTGCTCCGCCGGCGCCTGTGGGTCCTGCGCTTCGAGCAGCGTGGGGTCCCATTCGCCGAACGGGCTCACTGTTCGGAGACTCAGGTCCACGGGCTCGAGGCCCGCAGGGAGCGGGTCGCTCAACACGACGAAGTGCCGCTCCGCCGGCACGGTCACCCGCAGCCGCACGCGCACCAGCTCCCCTTCCTTTGCGCCGACGATGGGCCTGCCCGATGTCGGGTCCTCGTACCAACGCTCGACGCGGATGCCGCGGTCCACCGGCTCGAGCTGAGGCGAGCGCGGCGCTTCACGCACGGTGAGGTAGTAGAAGACCGGCGCGCCGCCGCTCGCCTCGAGGCGCAGCGGCAGCACGGTGCGGCCGCCGCTCTTGCCCACGAGGTTGCGCAGTGTGACGGCGGTGTCCCGCGGCGCGCTCGCCGTGCCGGGCCGCACGTCGAGCACCGTGCGGCGGCCGGCGGTGATCTTCACCCGCGCCGGCGCGCCCGCCGCCTGCCACGCGCGCTCGTACGCGGCGAGGGCGAGCACGGTGTGCCCGTGATCCTGCGTGTTCCACCACGTCGCACCGCTGCGGCCGCGGTCCACCAGCGTCTCCACCAGCGGGCCGACCGCCGGGTGCCGCGGCTCGATGAGCAGCAGCGTCTCGAGCAGCCGGGCCACGGGCCGCACGCGCGAGTGGAAGTAGTGGCCCGAGGTGTCCGCGTCGGCGATCGAGGCCTTGCGCCCCTCGATGCGCACCGCGGCGAGCGCGGGCTGGAGCAGCGCCCGTGCGTCTGCCGTGTCGCCCCGGCGGGCGAGCGCTTGCGCGAGGAGCAGCCGGTCTTCCCAGCGCAGCATGCCGGCCTGCGCGACCAGCGCGTTCTCCGCCGGCAGCTCGGGCCGGCCGTAGCGGCTGAGGAAGTCCACGGCGGCCACGCGCTCGGCCAGCCGGTTCGCCTGATGGTCCAGCCACTGTGCCACCGGCACCTGGTACGCCGCGCGGCCGCGCAGACTCTCGCCCAGGTATCCGGCGAGGCGCGCCAGCACGGAGTCGTCCACGGCGATGCCGGCTTCCCTGGCCTCGAGCAGCACGCGGCCCGCGTACGCGGAGAGCCACGGCGTGGTCCAGCCATCGATGCCCCAGTAGCCGATGCCGCCGTCCGGCCGCTGTCGCCGCGCGAGCGTCTGGACCGCGGCCTCGATCTGCTGCCGCATCCGCGTGAGCTCCGCATCCTCGCCAACATGGCTCTCCGCGCGTTGCTCGACCCGCGCGCGGTACAGCGCGATCAGCGGCAGTGCCACGCTCGCGATCTGCTCGGTGCAGGCGTACGGGTAGAGCCGCAGGTCGTTGTACGCGCCGGCGATCGCCGCGAGCGGTGAGGTGCCGAAGCCGATCTCCAGCACCGAGCGCGCGGGATCCACGTCGTCGTCCAGCACGAACTCCACGCTGGCCGTGTCCGCGAGCAGCCCGGCCACGGTCTGTGCGAGCGGGTGGTAGAACGGCTTCACCGGCACCGCGATGGCGACGGCATCCGCCTCGCGGCCCGCGCGCGCGGTGAAGGTGAAGCGCGCGCTGTCCGCCGCCTTCGCCCGGAACTCGAACCTCGCCTCGCCCG